>NZ_CAMVDO010000018.1 GCF_947166265.1 uncultured Fibrobacter sp.
GCGCTTGCAGAGGGAGATGATGTCCTTGAGGGCATCCTGAACTTTCTTTGCCATTATATAATCCTTTATCGGCAGGCTCTTTTGCGTGCCGGACTAGGAACCTACCTGGATGATAGGCCCTGACGCGCCAAAGATAGTAAATACTAATCTGTAGAACGAAGTCCGATAGTGATCAACAAACAAAAAACCGGCGGTACTTGTGGTACCGTCGGCTCTAAACGATTCAAAACCGATTAGTTTTCTTCCGGGTAGACAGAAACCTTCTGACGCTTTGCATCGAGGCGTTCAAACTTCACCTTGCCATCGACGAGGGAGAACAGAGTGAAATCCCTGCCCATGCCCACGTTGGTGCCCTGGTGGAAGTGAGAACCACGCTGACGAACGATGATGTTGCCAGCCTTGACGGTTTCGCCCGCATACTTCTTAACACCAAGGTACTTGGCGTTACTGTCGCGGCCGTTACGTACTGAACCTTGACCTTTCTTATGAGCCATGGATTATACCTCCTTAGCCTTACGCAGAGAGTTCTTCTTGACCTTGGCGGGCTTCGGGAGACCCTGGGCAATCTTTTCCTTGCGAGTCAGAGGCACAGACTGCACCTTCTGCTTGGCGAGGGCAGCCACGCGAGCGCGGTTGCGTTCGATAACCTTGGAGTCGACCTTTGCGGATTCTGCGCCGGAGCGAAGTTCCGTAACCAGCACCTCGGTATAGCCCTGACGATGACCGTTACGACGTTCGTAACGGGTACGGCGCTTCTTCTTGTAAACGATGACGGTGTCATACTTGCCGTGAGCAAGCACTTCGACCTTCACGGAGGCGTCGTTCAGGACAGGGGTGCCGATTTGCACTTCTTTTCCTGCGAAAAGAAGAACGGACTTGAGCTCCAGTTCGGAACCAACAGCGGCGTCAAGAGTGGGGACCTTGTAGGCCTTGCCCAGCTCGACTTTATACTGGAAACCACCTGTTTCAACAATAGAATACATTTTTGTAATCCTTTTTTGGTTGCTATTGGGGCCCAAAATATAGAAAAATTCAAGGACCTGTAAAGGGAAATGCAAAATATTTGCCTAAAAAGGGGAAATTTCCCCTCGTTTCAGCCCCGACTCAGCCTGCTCCGCAAATTGGCGAGCTTTTCTAACCACTAACCACTAACCACTAACCACTTTTTCTATCTTTTCACCCAAAATTTCATAAAGGACACTCGAATGAGCAAAATTATGAGCCTCGATGGCGACTGGCAGATGAAGTGGGACACTGAAGATGCCGGTATTTCTACTCGTTGGTACGCCACAAATCCCCAAGACACAGAAACGGTCCAGGTTCCCCATATTTGGGAAAGGGCCTTCGACAAGCTCCTGATGTCGCAGGATTGCGCCTTCTATTTTAAGCGTTTCACCGTCGAAGACGAAAAACAGGTCGCCAAGCGCATTTTCCTGCGTTTTGAGCGAATCGCCTCCCATGCAACCGTCTGGCTCAACGGAAAGCTCCTGGGCACCCACTTCGGTGCCTACACGCCCTTTATCATTGAACCGCAAAAGGCCTTAAAGCTCGGCGAAGAAAACATCCTTTGCGTCCGCGTCGCCAACATGGGCGCCGCCAATGGCCGCATCGACTTCGGCCGCGAAAGCGCCGACGGCGCCGACGACCGCTACGCCCACCCCGGTGAACTTCCGGTCGGTCTTCCGTGGAACCAGTACCCGTTCGGCGGCATTTTCGGACACGTCGACCTGATTCTCGGCACCGCAGCCTTTATCTCCGACGTCAAGCTCGAACCCGATGCCGACACCCAGCGTGTCGCCTGCGAAATCAGTTTCAACAACCCACGCAACTACCAGACCAGACTCCGCGTTCTCATGAGGAACCCCGACGGAGACGTCTACGAACATTTCGTGGACAACATCAAGCTCGACAAGGAAAACATGACGCAGCGCTTTGTGTTCGAAGTCAAGGAACAGCAGCGCCACAAGTTCCAGTGGAGCCTGGAACACCCGAACCTTTACGCCATCGAGTTCCAGCTCGAAATCAAGGCCGGTAAGGAAAAGGACGGCAAGGAAATCAAGCGCCCCGAATACGCTTTCCCCGTGGTCCGCACCTTCGGTTTCCGCAAGTTCGACTGCCTCAAGGGCGACTACTACCTGAACGACCAGATCCTGAAAATCCAGGGCATCACCTACAACCAGCAGTGGAGCGAAGGTGGCCTCTGGACCATCAACAATCCCAAGCTCGAAAAAGACCTGCTCGCCGTCAAGAAGGCTGGTTTCAACGCCATCCGCAGCTGCGGCGCCCCGCTTCCCGAAGCAGCCCTCGATATTTGCGACAAGCTCGGCTTGATTGTATTCCAAGAATTTCCGATCCATACCATGAGGTCTACCCCGAAGGGTCTTGAAATCGTGAAAAAGCTGATCAACGACATCGTCGAAGAACAGCACCACCACCCCTGTATCGGCATCTGGGTCATGGGCGCCGAAAACGGAACGCTCCTGTTGCAGAACGGTAACAAGCTCCTGAACGCCATCAGCCCCGTCGACATGACGCGTCCGGTCATCAGCAACCTGAACAGCATCTACCTCGACAACGAAGGCAACTTCCGCAAGGATACCGGCAAGCTTCTGCCGGTTTCGATCGACAAGATTTCGACATACGCCACGCTCCGCATGAACCCGCGTATGACGCCGAACGCAGCCTATAGCCACTACCTCGCCCACAGCTTCGACCGCGATGCCGAAGAACCGCTGTCCGTACCCGATACGGGTCTTGGCGACAGCCACTTCCAGGACGAAGAAGAAAACGTGGCAAACGACATCAACAACAAGATGCTCGTGACGCTGAAAAACCACACGCTGTTGCCCGCGACCGCAACCAACATCACAGGTCCGCGCAGCGCCAAGGTTCAAAAGAACATCAAGACCTACATCAAGCAGATCGAGACCTTCGTCGAAAGCGACATGTCCGTCTGGAAAGATTACAAGAGCTTTATCGCCGATGCAAACCGCATCGCCCTCAAGAGCAAGCTCGACCAGATTACCGCCCTTCAGAGCAATCCGCAAATCGCGGGTTTCTTCCTGGACCAGTGGGCCGACTACAACACCGAGTTCTGCGGGCTTTGCGACGAAAACCGCGTCAGCAAGGGTTTTGACGAATTCATCCAGGAAATCACGACCCCGAGCCGTGCCCTTATCAGCGAACTGGAACACGTAGTCGCCCCGCAGAGCGAAATCAGCTTCCAGCTCACGCTCCTGAACAACAGCCGCTACGAAGATGTCGCCGTCGAGGTACGCATCATCGACGAAAAGGGCAAGGAAATTTCTTGCGACACCGTGACCCCCGAAGAACAGGCCGGTAAGACAAGCCTTACGCAGATGGGCATCTACACCACGATGGCTCCCCGCAACGAAGGCAAGTACCAGCTCAAGGTGACGCTCAAGAACGACGGCAAGGAAATCCACTCTTCTGTCGAAGACCTGATCGTAATCGCCCAGGCCGACGTGAAGGCCGCCATGAAGAAGGTCTGCTCTCTGGACGACAGCGAAGAATCGAGCGACGCCCTCGCCGCTCTTTCGGGACCGGAACAGGTCATCTTTACCGCAAACCTCAGCTCCTGGCCCGACGAAATTCTGGACAAGCTCGTGGACGTAGTGAAGAATGGCGGAAAGACCTTGCTTCTCTCCGACCTCACCCAGGACGATATCGACTACCTGAACCAGAGCCACCAATTCGACTGCAACATCGAATCGCACTGGAGCACGGGTGCAAACGAACTCAGCCTGCACTACCTGCCCAAGGGTTCTGCGCTCGCCTCCGTCTTTGGAGAGGCGGCCGTCCTCGACCACAATGCCGCAGCCGTCATGCCGAGCATTTCCTTGAACGAACTGCCGGGTGCAACCGTATTTGCACGCTCCGTCACCCTGAAGGACGGAGACGTCAAGGTCGGTTCCGACTTGCAGCTCTACCCGTTCGGTAACGGAAAGATCATGTTCAACCAGTTCAACGTCTTCGAAGGCCTCGAAACGAACGCCCTCGCCGACAAGCTGTTTGCAACGATCGTCGGATTGCTCTAATCGAGCCGAAAACGAAACGAATATCATCAAGCGCGGGCAACCGCGCTTTTTTATATAAAATAATATTCAAATAGGCTGACCTTTTTTCAAATAATATTTGTATATTAGTAACACAGGAGAAGAACCATAAGGAGAATTGTATGGAACAAATCGTCAAGAAAGTTGAAGAACTGGGGCTTACGCTCCCCCAATGCCCGACACCGCTCGCGGCATACGTCCCTGCCACCCGCTGTGGCGATGTCATTTTCGTCTCGGGACAGCTCCCGTCTGTCAATGGGGATTTTTCGGCTTTTTGCGGTACGGTTCCTAACGAAGTTTCTGTAGAAAAGGCGGCCGAAGGGGCTGCCATCTGCCTCATGAACAACGTCGCGGCAGCTCTTACCCAGCTGCAAGATGACGAAACGCTCCGACTCGTACAGATGCAGGGCTTTGTGCAGTCTGCCGAAGGCTTCCACGAACAGCCTGCCGTTTTAAACGGAGCAAGCGAACTTGCCGTCAAGATTTTCGGCGAAAACGGAAAGCACGCCCGAACCGCAGTAGGCGTTTCGAACTTGCCGAAAAATGTCGCCATCGAAATCAGCTGCACCTTCCAGGTCATCAAGGCCGAAGCCAAGTTCACCGGCCGCTACGGCTGGATCGAAGGATAGCGACTACTTCACGACAATCGAACGTGAAGATTTTCCCACTTTAACGATATAGGTTCCCGTGCTTGCAACGGGAATCTTTTGATTTTGGCTGGAAATCCTGCCACGGGCGATCGATTTTCCCAGCAGGCTAAACACCGCATACGGAGTTCCGACGCGAGCCCCCGAAACAAGGAGGTTCATCCCTTCTGCGTTCAAGCCAAACGAAGCAACAGATTTATTCTTACGCACCGGGATAATTGGCAAACGCTCCTGATTTTCCTTGAGAATCCCTTCCATATCGGCAATAATCGGATACGGATACAACTTGCTTAAAGTCCACACCTTCGAATTCGTATTTGTCGAATCGACATAGTTCAATTCCTTTACGAAATCTTTCGACTGCATTTGAGATGTTGTGCGGGCTTTTTTTTCATACCAAATCCATTCTGGCTGAGTTTTCGTTCCATAGAAAACGTTCCAATCATAGAAGGTGTTATAGAAATTTATATTAGAAGGGCCTCTACCCGTAGTTACATATGAAAGCGGATGACCCAAATTCGTAGAGTCCGCACTGACGATTCTAAACGCTCTCCCCGCATTGTAGGAATTGTGGATATCCTCATAAGACTCGCCCAAAATTCCACCTACACTTTTTTCAAGGGAATCATACGAAACGACATCTGCAAAATTAGCCAAATCATTCAAGTATTGCGGATCACGCAAGCATTTTCCTTCTCTCATCATACACGAACCATCCAGAGCCGCGGCAACGCCCCCTATATAAGAGCAATGTTTAGCCGTCACAGCACCAAAATTCATAACCTGCGAAGCATCAGCCTTATCAAGCAGACCAACTGCACCGCCAACATGAGTCCCTCCTTCGACATCAACCGTTCCAAAATTGACAGAACGTTCTATTTTATCATAAATCGCTGCAACAAGACCACCAATCACTGAAGGTGGTGTTACTGAGACATAATCAGTACGCCAAACCTCATCATACGAGACATGGACTTTTCCAAAATTTACAACATTCTTCACTGAACCTCCCGTCCCACACACACCTCCAATGTCATGACGTCCCCCCGAGACCTGTTTTTTTATTCGAAATTCGACATTTCCTTCGTTTACTAGATTTTCTGAATTTCCGCAATGAGCAGAACATCCACCAACAGAGCCATCATCATCCGCATAATTCGCCAAAACAGTAATATTTCCTCGATTCAGAGCTTTGGAAAATTTTTTAATATCATCACTCGCATAATCTACAATAGAACTAGATATTCCGCCCACATCAAAATCTTCTAATGAGTCAGCGTTTATAAAGATATTACCCTCATTATAGATTTCAGGCAAGATATCTATTTCTGACAAAGTATCCGAAGCAAAGACAACGAAGCCAACACCAGAAGCGATTACTTCACGAATATTCTTAACATCAATGTTTATATTTCCATAATTCGAAAGTTTATACAAATGGGAATTCAGTATACAAAAATCCCTCAAGCCATTATAAGAATTCTCCCTGCATACCCCTCCAACAGTTATTGAATAAGCCGAATCCGCTTTAACCGTGATATCGGCATAATTAACAGCTTCATGAACAAGAGAACTGTCTATTCCCAACGTTTCAAAGCTACTGGTTCCTCTTATCCAAAGCCTTTCTATAAAAGGACTTTCCACAATAATGGGGGTTCTATTTTCCAAGACTCCATCTATAAAGCTTCCCGCTTCAACCCTGACATTAACGGTATCCCCAGAAACCTTGATAACGCCCTCCGTAATTACATTACCCTCCGACGAGTCTCTTATCATAACCGGGGATACGGCTGAGAAATAACGGCTCTTTACATTCATTTCAAAATTTTTGAAAC
The DNA here is from genome assembly GCF_947166265.1 of uncultured Fibrobacter sp. Taxonomy (NCBI): domain Bacteria; kingdom Pseudomonadati; phylum Fibrobacterota; class Fibrobacteria; order Fibrobacterales; family Fibrobacteraceae; genus Fibrobacter; species uncultured Fibrobacter sp. The sequence goes on from NZ_CAMVDO010000018.1 coordinate 6,559, forward strand.
TTATATCTTTGGCGCTACCATACGAACAAACTAACAAATTATCATCTTCCGTATATGCGCCATAGACAGTATAGCCGTTAAAATCAAGATTAGCGTAAGCGGTCTCAATCGCTTTCAAAGGGTGTTCCCTATTTACCGTTTTCTTGTCCTTGCCAAATACAATGTCTGCAACAAGTTTAACGCAGTGAAACGATGAATGTGGCCCCACATGAGGACCGACCCACACAAGTTCTTCGGGCGAACCAATCTGATAGCAGCCCCCCTCTAGCTTGGGTTCCAGCGTATCGCCAGTCCACTCCGCCATGGCAAGCGAAGCGTTCATCAGAATGAACATCAAGAACAATAAGATATGTCGTTTCATATCAGAACTCCTATTCCCAACAAAACTTTTATTATAAATTTAAAAAATTACAGACAAACCGTCTTCAGCCATTCGCGCATCGCGTAAACATCGACATTCGCCTGCAAGGACTTGTGGGCGATTCTTGCACCCGGCATTGTCGCCATCTTTTTCGGGTCCAGATGCATGCCCACGCGACCGAGGTCTAGGCGGTCGGCGTCGTAGCAGGTGTTGATGGTCGGATCATCGGTCTGATGTTCCTTGGTGTGGTAAAAGCAGGCGTGATACAGTTGGTCGAACTGTTCCTGCGTAATATCGAGGAGTCCCTTTTCGAAACATTCCTTGGCAAAAGCCGCGCTGCGCTCGCCATGTTCACCATCGTAGCCGTCATCTTCGCGCTTGCAATCGTGAAAGAGAGCGAACAGTCGCACAACTGTCACGTCGGCACCCGTAATGGGCGCGAGGAGCAAGCCGTTGAATTCCACCTGCCGCCAATGAGCAAGCCCATGAATCGTCGAATCCACGATTCGGTTGCTATAGACAAACTCTTGTAAAGCGGCAAAGTCGATCATAGAGGTATGAGCAATGAGGTATGAGCGCGGTCACCTACGGTGACCTTCGAGGCTTCTTGTAATAAGATATAAAAAACATTTCATGGCAAACATCTCATAGCTCAAAGCGACGACCCGCCGCGACCTCACTGCTCAGAGGTGCGGAGCACCGACCTATTTTCCGTAGTGTTCCTTCAGGTCCATCAGGCATTGGAGCGCCTGAATCGGAGTCATTTCTTCGGGTTTCAGGCGACGGATTTCTTCCTTCAGGAGCTGCGTAGATTCGTCAGGAGGAGCGAACAGGTCGACCTGCGGCTTTTCCATAAGCTTCTTGTGGGTGGCACCATCGCTCGGGTCAATCTTCTGTTTTTCGAGGCGCAAAAGAATCTTGCGGGCGCGGCGCAGCACGTTGTTCGGGAGGCCCGCCATTTCGGCCACGTGAATACCGTAGCTGGAATCGCAAGCACCTTCGAGAATCTTGTGCAAGAAGATGAGCTTATCGCCCTTTTCTTGAACGCCCACCTGGAAGTTTCCGGCGTGTTCAAGGCTTTCCACAAGGCCCGTGAGCTCGTGGTAGTGCGTTGCAAACAGCGTGATGGCGGCACGGGCGGGTTCATCGTGCAGCGTTTCTACAATCGCCCACGCAATCGAGAGGCCATCAAAGGTGCTGGTTCCGCGACCGATTTCGTCGAGGAGCACCAGGCTGTGGGACGTCGCATTGCGCAAGATGTTCGCCGTTTCGATCATTTCGACCATGAACGTCGAAAGGCCGCGGCTCAGGCGGTCGCTGGCACCCACGCGGGTAAAGATGCGGTCCACCACGCCGATGCGGGCACTTTCCGCCGGTACAAAGCAGCCGATTTGCGCCATAAGCACAATGAGTCCCGTCTGGCGCAGGTAAGTCGATTTACCGGCCATGTTCGGGCCCGTAATGAGCATCAAGCGAGTCGCTTCGGGCGAAAGGTTCACATCGTTCGGGATAAAGTCCAGGTCCGAATTGACCGCGACAATCACCGGATGGAAACCACCCTTGATTTCGATACCCGAGCCTTCGAAGACTTCGGGGCAAACGTAATTGTACTTGCGGGCGGCGCGGGCAAAGCTGTAAAGCGTATCCACGTGCGCAATCGCATTCGCGATTTCTTGCAGTTCGGCGCGCCAGCTGTTCACGCGTTCGCGGAGTTCGCAGAAAATCTTGTATTCCAGCGCGTGAATGTTGACTTCGGCGTTGCTGATGATGGATTCGCATTCCTTCATCTCGGGCGTAATGTAGCGTTCGCCGTTCACCGTCGTCTGCTTGCGGATGTATTCGTCGGGAATCGGAGCGGTCGCCTTCGCCATCTGCGCCTTGGTAATTTCGATATAGTAACCGAAAACGCGGTTGTAGCCAACCTTAAGGCTCGGAATTCCCAAGCGTTCACGTTCACGAACTTCCAAAGAGGCTATCCATTCGCGGCGTTCCTTGATGTCTTCGTTCATGGCATCGAGTTCCGCGTTAGCGCCCGCGCGAATCATGCCGCCCTCACGAACGGTCAGCGGCAAGTCGTCGTTAAATTGCGAAAGGAGCTCTTCGCCACGGCCACGGGCGGCAATGAGGGCCGCTCGCATCGGTTCAAAAATCGGCGAATTCAAACCTTCTAGTACATCAGCCACCTTGGACGCCTGCGAAAGCGAACGGCCCATGCCCGCCAAGTCGCGGGCATTCGCGCGGCCAGAACCCACACGGCCCATCAGGCGTTCCATATCGAGAATCGAAGTCAGCGATTCCTTCAGTTCGTCAAGCGCGACCGGATTATTCACCAGTTCCTCGACTGCGTCTTCACGTTCCTTGATGCGTTCCACCGAAATCAGCGGGTGGCTCACCCACTCCTTCAGATTGCGCCCGCCCATCGCGGTCACCGTAAAGTCGAGCACATAGCAAAGCGTACTGCTGATATCGTCAGCATTCAACGGACGCACCAGTTCCAGGTTACGCAGCGTACTCGGATCAAGCGTCATGTAATCGTCAAGATTCAGAATCTCGAGCGTCGTAAAATGCGAAAGTTCGGACTTCTTCTGGTCCATCAGGTACTGGAGAAGCGCTCCCGTCACCTGGGTTTCGACCACTCGCCCATCGAGACCGAGACCGTCCAAAGCCTCGACCTTAAAGTGCGTAAACAGCACATCCTTCGCGGAATCTTCGCCGAACAGGAATGCCGGAAGTTCCGTCACCAGAATGTTTTCGGAACGAATCAAGTCCATCACGCCGCTAGGAATTACGGTTCCTTCGGGCACCACGACTTCTTTCGGCATGCGGCGGCAGAATTCACATTCAAAAGCCTGCACCGAGCTCTTGCAGGCAGCCAGATAGCCGGTCGTCACGTCGGCAATCGCAAACGAGACCGAGTCCTTTTCGGGAATGAACGCGCAAAGGTAATTCGCCTCTTTCGCATTCAGGTTCGACTCGTCCATTGCGGTGCCGGCACTGATGATTTCTACAATGTCGCGCTTGACGATACCCTTTGCAAGTTTCGGGTCTTCTACCTGTTCGCAAATGGCGATGCGGTAACCCGCCGCCACCATCTTGGGCACGTAGCGGTCCGCGGCATGGTGCGGGAACCCGCACAAAGGGGTCGCACCCGAGGCGCCGTTGTTGCGGCTCGTGAGCGTGAGTCCTAAAATCTTCGAGGCAACCACAGCATCGTCTTCGAAAAGTTCGAAGAAGTCGCCCATTCTAAAAAACAAGATGCAGCCGGGATTCTGTTTCTTAATCTCGTAATACTGCTGCATTAACGGGGTTACAGCCATTAGGCATCTCCCATCGACAATTCAACCTGGTCCGGATTTTCTTCGGGCTGCACCGGTTCTTCGGGGCTAACCGATTCGGGTTTCGCATACTGCGGCACCAAGGCGCCCGCTTCCAAAAGTTCACTGAACTCGCGGAGTCTCGGCAAGTCTTCGGGAATGCGGTTGATGCCGAAATACTTCATGAATTCCTGCGTCGTCACGTAGGTATAGGGGTTTCCGACCGTATCGGCACGGGAACCGAGAGCAATGAAGCCCTTGTCGAGCAAGTTACGAATCGGGCCATCCACCGACGACACGCCACGCACCTGTTCAATCGCCGCCTTGGTAATCGGCTGCTGGTAAGCGATGACCGCCAAGGTTTCAAGCGCAGCCTGGCTGAGCCTGCGGGCATTTGCCTCGGGGAACAGCTTGCGCACCCACGGGTAGTACTTGGCGCGGGTCCTAAAGCGGTAACCGCCCGCCTGTTCCACAATTTCGAACGGGGAATTAATCTTGTTCAGCGAATCGTTCGCCGCAATCAAAGCATCGGACACCAAGCGCGCATCCAAAAAGTCGCCCAGAATTTCACGCAGTTTCTTGAGCGTCACAATATCAGGAGACGCAAACACGAGCGCCTGGATAATGCGGGCCAAATCCTCTTGGCTCTCGACTTTCGGGAGTTCCGCCGATTCTTCGGCCAAATCGTCCAAATTCTGATTTTCTTCCATACACCCGCAAAATAAAAAATTTCACAGAGGCAAGTAAAGCGCCCACCAAGGATTTCACTCTTTTAGGCGAGTCCGGGTCAAAATTCTATTCATCCTGAACACATCTAATTCCATAAGCGGCAAAATTTCTGCTTGTAGCAGTCGGGAATTCGTACAGGAATCGGCTTGCGTTATAATTAAAATTCAAATACCCCGCTTTATATTTCGAGTCCGATGCATAAGCTAGGTACGCAACTCCATTTATATAGTAATCTTGCGATAGATACCCCGAAGGAAGAATCGAAAAACCATAGAAATTCAATCCATTTTCATCTGCTTTCCAACCATTTTCAGAACGTAACATAAGCCCATTAGGACAAAATATAGCCTGCTGAGGGATTTCATCTTTTATATACGAAAAGAGCTGATTCCATTCAGTATAGTTCGGGATATGCCAACCGGAGGGACATAAACGGACACTACTATCCATAATAGTCTCGTATGCATAAAGGCGACCATACTTTGCACAGCTATCAGGTTCATTTTGAAGACAAAAACTCAATGAATCTTTTTCTTCATTTGATTCTAGATAAGCGTAATCTAAATTTTCGGCCATCCAATTTTGGTCACCGATTTTGGTCGTATTATACTTCTTTCCGTCCCTAGCATCAATCAATGTTCCATATTCATAATCAGAATGCAAATTTTTTATACAGCGAACAGGAATCTGCGTTGCATAGTCAACAAATCCCTCATACTCAGAATCGGCATCTTCTAACTCAAATATATACTGTGCATCTCTGCTGCCTAAAATATCCCTAGCCCAGAACCAACCCGAAGTTCCGTTTCCATTTAACTCGCCACTACGAAATGTTCCTGAAATATATCCAGAAGGAGTTCCCGAAAATCCAAAGACATCCCTACCCGGTTCAATATCAGGATGGTAATTCCATCCGTCTGTTGATTTTAGCGCAGATGCAATCGAGATATTTTCCCTATTGCGATCCACATAGGCTACCAGCGAATCCCATTCGCTCATATAGGGCAGATGCCATCCCTGGGGGCACACAGCACGGGCTTGATTCGCTGTATAATATTTTCCTCCGTACGAAGTACTGGATGCATTCAAAGTGTCGTAATCAAGATTTTCAGCCATCCATTCACGAGGTCCAATCTTAACGGTTTTATATTCTTTTCCGTCTCGTTCATCCTTCAAAGTTCCATACGAACCTTCATACCCCTTTATAACAATTGTATCGGCGGGATTCTTTTCAGAAACATCCTTAATACAACGGACTGAATAACTCTCATCAACGAACCACGATTGAATGCCACTCCACATATCAACATCTGACAAGCGGTATGTATCACACTGTTGAACCCAATGATCTCGTTTCGGATGGAGAGATGATGTCCAAAGCCGAGTTTCATCACCATTATCTTTGTATGCAGACTCTTTATAAAAACCTGCAGGTAATGCCGAAAAGCCAAACCGGTCTAATTGAGATTCTTCCCATTCGTATTGAGATTTCAGACCATTATGTCCCCCCGCGTTTTCGCTTAAAATTTCGTATTCACCCGACGAAGGTAAATGCCAACCGGCAGGACATGCTCCTTTTGCATTTTCATAAATATATAGGGCACCATATTTTTCGCAATTCGTTTCCAACTTATCATAGCAGTGAGATTTCACAACCGAATCGCTAAAATTCATATTTTGCGCCATCCAGGTCTGAGTTCGTTCCCCGACACCAATGACAATTGTTTTGTAGACTTTTCCATCCCTTTCATCCAAAAATTCGCCATATTTGCCAGATTTTAACAAATCCTGATTAAGGAATTCCGTTGTGACACATTTGTATTTTGAACAGTCGTAAGTCCCCGAAGAAACGATTTTTACATCAACGGTATCGTGATTTGAGGCTGCCCCGCCGGTAGCGCTACTCGACAAACCTTCCTTGTCGGCAGTCTTGGAGTCGCTGGACCCGTCGGGATTCTTGCTGCTTGACGACTTTGTAGAACTCGGCTTTGTCTGGTCGTAGGACTTGAACCACTTTTCGCCGTCGCATTCGTAGTTCTCTTCGAGTTCGGTCACATAGACCTTCTCGCCGATGACATCCATGCTGCACTCGTATGTTTCGAGTTCCGCCTTGTCAGCCACTTCGGCGGGGAGTCCCTTTGCGCTCGGCGAAGACGACCCGTCGTCCCCGCAACCGATAAACGCAGAACCGAGCATCCCCGCAAGGGCGCAGACAGTAAACTTTTTAGAGAATGGATTTTTCATAGCGAAACCCGTTGTTATCTTTTCCGCCCTAAAAATAACAAAGCACCCCCGTGCATCGCAAGCCTTCAGCGCACGGAAAAACAACTTTTTTCAAGATTTTCTATCAGAAATTTTCTATATGACTCAACCTGAGACATATAGGAGATTTTTGATAGGATGTCAACGTCGTCAACTATCCCTATGGCCGGTCAACGAACAGTTCGTCTAGGCAGACCGTAACGGGAATGGCCGAAGCGTATGAATTGTCCTTTAGCCCAAAGGTCGTTATAAGCGTCGGCATCACGGTTCGTCGTTTGGCAACCAGTTCCTTGAACATCCCGACCCTGTTCCTAACCTTCAAATCTTCCCCCTTTTGTAAGGAGTATTCGTGGTCGCAGTATTTGATTTCGCAAACATTGAACACCCTGTCGGCGCGTTCGATAATCAAATCGACCTGCACCCCGCTCCCATCTTCCTGATGCCGCCAGCAATAATATTCCGTCGCGATTTTATCTATTCCAAGAGCAACCTTGACCTGTTCAATGTGTGAATAGCAAACCCGCTCAAAGGCAAGCCCCATCCAGTTATTTACGGGAGGCGTATTCAGGTGGTGGCTCCAGAAATGGGGGTCGGTCGTCCGGCCGACGAACTGGTTTTGAAACATCACGAAAAAATCCACCAGTTGGTAGATGCCGCCGTTTTTCTTTATCTTGTCCCCCCGTGTCCGGTAATAACGCACGAAATCGCATTGAACCAGGTCGTCAAGAATTTTGCTCAAGTGCCCGTTATTCTGAACGCCCAACTCATTTGCAATCTCTTCGCGGGTCAGTCCCGATTTCTTTTTGCAAAGGGCGTTTATAATGGAAACATGCCCTTCGGGATTTCTAAAGAGAGAACTGAAAAGGCGCTTGAATTCGTTCCGCAATTTAGCATCTGGCGAAAAAAACAGCCTATCAATGCCCTGCGCACAACTTTCGCGGGCTTGCAGTAAATCCAGATAGTAAGGGATGCCGCCCAACGCCATGTAGATTTGCAAAATGGAAAGCCTGTCCCACAGGATTCCCTTGGCTTTGAGATATTTTTCCGTCTCGGACAAGGTGAACGGACGGATGTGGAATTCATGCGTAATGCGATTGTGCAAGCCCCCATGCGAGTCGATAAGGTTCCTTATCATCCATGTCGTGGCGCTGCCGCAGACAATCAGCAAGACTTCGGGATGGACGGAACACCAGTTGTTCCAAAAATGCCCCAACGCTTTTATGAAGCCAGATTTGTGCGTGTCAAAACAAGGGAGTTCATCGATAAAGATAATGCTGCGCTTTCCCTTTTTGAGTTTAAAATTCAAAAGTTCCTGAAGCCTAGAAAACGCATCAAGCCACGTGGATGGCATAGACCCCTGATAGCCGATCTCGCGCAAGGCGAGCACAAAAGCGGCCATCTGCTCGTGCAAAGAACCTTCCAGAATTCCTGTCACCTTGAAAGAAAATTCATTGCCGTATTTTTGGTCTATCAGATACGTCTTGCCGACCCTACGTCGGCCGTACAGGGCGATGAACTCCGGCTTGCCAGACCCGTAGATATCGTTCAGTTCCTTGATTTCCTTGTTTCTACCAATGATATCCATACCGTTAAAATACATTATTACCGGGCTAAAGTCAACACAAAATCCAACTTTCAGCCCACAAATAGCACATTATCGGGCTAAAGTTCACAAAAACCAACAAGTTTAGCCCACTATTGGGCGTTCCCCGGCCCGGTCCCTGAGCCTGCCGAAGGGGGGCCGGGTCGGGTGCTGCTCGCCGAGCCCGCTCGGCTCATCGAGCCTTGCCGCTCTACAGGGCCCACGGCAAGTCTCGCCACCGCACGGCGGTGCGACGCCCTCCCCTAAAGGGGACCATAGCCACTAAGCAGTAAAACTGCAAGTGGCTGGAGGCCTAACGCGATTCTAGTGTGAAATGTGAAGTGTGGGGTGTGGAATGTGAAATTGAAAATCCGCCGGCGGGTTAATCGGAGTCCTTGATGCAGCGGACGGAGTAGGCGGCACTCGTGTTAAGCCTTTCCATGCCCATTCCATCGGATCCATAATACAAATACTCAGGATGGGTAAAACTCAAACCGTCAGTTGAACCCGCGGTAGTATGGAAATAAGCAAAATGTCCGGCAGCGGTGAAATTGCCGGAGCTGGTCCTGTAACCAGCAGGAATCCCTGAAAAACCGAAGGTGTCGGTGCCGATATATTCATTACTATAATATTCCCATCCTATCTGCGACTTGAGAGCCTTGCCTGCCGTTTTTTCGCCCGCTGCAATATACAAGATATAGAATTCATCATCATCACCTGCATATCTAGGCAAGTGCCAGCCTGAAGGACAAATGCCCCGCACTTTTTTAGTAGGCACGCCATCACCACAATTCACACCATTGCCATTATCACAGAGTGCAACGTAATCTATTGCCGCCGCCCAGGTGTAAAGGCGACCCGCCACGTCGCAGTTCTCGGTTTTATTGTCGTAGCACCAACTGCGTTCCAACAGACTCGGTGTCTTGACGCTGTCAGCGTAGTTCAGGTTCTCCGCCATCCATATCTGGTCACCTATCTGCACCGTCCTGTAAACCTTGCCGTCGCGTTCATCGGTCATGGAGCCGTAAGTAATATCCGGATTAAAGTAGGCTTCCTTTGGCACATCCCAGTTCCAACTCATTAGAGAGACCCAACCATTTGCCGTGCAATAATACTTGTTAGTTTCGGTCACAACGCCATTTGTTCTCGTCCCCACTTCTGCGTTGGTGCACGTTTTGCCATAAGTATCCATGTCAATTTCCTTGGCCTTTTCCCACGAACCATTTTTACAGACAACATAGGACGAAGAATCCTTCTTTCCGATAAATCCTTCCCTACTCGCATTGCATTCTGGCAACGCCTTTACCGTATCTTTTACGCAACTCTTTACTTTGTTGTCGTTCCCGCCGCCGTTCTTGCAGGTGGACTTTGCAGCGTTGAAGGCGTATTCCTGACTGATTTCATTGGTCATGTCGCTATAGACTTTCAGCGTGTCGATGTCTTCGACCCCCTTGTAATCGATCGTCTTGACCATAAGCTGCGTGCCTTCCACGAAATAGATGTATTCCATGTCCCTGTCAAAGCCATCCTTGCGCACAAAGTGCCATGTGCTGATGTCGGTCTTGACCATGGCGTCACAGACTCCCACCTCGGTGCAGGTCTCGTTCACGGTGATTTCGGGTTCAAGGATTTCGGTCGGCCGCGAACTGCTGGACTTGGCGGAACTGCTCGACGTAGCCTCGCCCTTGTCGTCGTCCGAAGAACCTTCCTTGTCGGCAGCCTTGGAGTCGCTGGAGTCGTCGGACTTCTTGCTGCTCGATGACTCTGTCGAACTCGGCTTTGTCTGGTCGTAGGACTTGAACCACTTTTCGCCGTCGCATTCGTAGTTCTCTTCGAGTTCGGTCACATAGACCTTCTCGCCGATGACATCCATGCTGCACTCGTATGTTTCGAGTTCCGCCTTGTCAGCCACTTCGGCGGGGAGTCCCTTTGCGCTCGGCGAAGACGACCCGTCGTCCCCGCAACCGATAAACGCAGAACCGAGCATCCCCGCAAGGGCGCAGACAGTAAACTTTTTAGAGAATGGATTTTTCATAGCGAAACCCGTTGTTATCTTTTCCGCCCTAAAAATAATAAAGCACCCCCATGCATTGCAAGCCTTCAATGCGCAGAAAAACGAACTTTTTATGCCGCGTCGGGCCGAAAAATTTCTATATGTCTCACGCCGCGACATATGGAGAATTTTCTTGGAGCATGTACGGATTTCTTTAAATACAACGCGCGAATCCGCATAAATAAAAGTATATTTAGAAAATAAATCTTATCGAGGCATTTTAAGAGCCAAGGAAAAACTATGAGCGCTTTTTTCAGTATTTTGGCTATTCTGTCTGCGGCATTGCTCGCTGCCTGCGGTGGCGACGGCTCAACATCCCCTCAGCCAAGCGAAACCGAGACCATCGAGCGTGATTCGAGTTCTTCGCAAAAACATGTTGGTTCATCTTCCAGTAATTTTGAGAATTCTGAAGCGGAAACGGGAAAACGGATTTCCAGTTCGTCCTACAGAAACGGAACGGCGCAGGAATCATCGAGTTCACGGCTTGTCGATCCCGACGGGCTACTGAATCCGAACATCTCGTACGGAGTGCTAGTGGATTCCCGTGACAATCAAACCTATAGAACCGTGAAGATTGGTCGCCTAACCTGGATGGCCCAGAACCTGAATTACGTATCTGAGCGCAGCATTCCGAGTGATTATGGAATAGGGCGACTTTACCAGTGGCCAGAGGCTCTTGGCCTGGACTCGACCCACATATCGGAAAGCTTTGAGTTTGACGCGCTAAAACTGATTGCGCACGAAAACCATCGGGGAATTTGTCCCGAAGGATGGCACATCCCGACCGTTATCGAATATGTGCTTCTCGTAAAAGCCGTAGAAGCCGAAGTCGGCAAGGAACATGTCGGATCGGCGCTCAAGTCAAGTGCCGTGGGTGCATGGCCCGAAGAACCCGACGAAGACAAGCCGACAAACGTCTCGGGCTTTTCGGCGGCATACGCAGGGTGGGCAAACGAGAATGACAGGTACGTGAAATATGGAGAAGACACGTGGCTGGGCGGCCCGACGACAGAAACGATATTTTGGGCAACCGTTCCCAATGGCGGTTCTGGCGGATATGGTTTTCATCTTGACAAGACCGGAATGGTCTCTGATCAGATGAGCTCGTATTATAGAAGCGGAAAGGCTTCAGTCCGTTGCGTACAGGACCGCGACTTTGACGAAGGAAAAAGTGCGGGGCCGCAGCAAGGGAGCGTGTATGACAGTCTGGAGAACACGTTGACGGACCTGCGCGACAATCGTGTTTACAGGACGACGGTAATCGGTTCGCAGGTATGGATGGCGGAGAACCTGAAGTATGTGACAACGGGCGGTTATGCAGATGACATGGAGCAGAGCCGTTGCTTTAATGACGATCCACAGTACTGCGAGGACTTTGGAAGGCTTTACCGATGGACGGCAGCCATGGACATTCCCTCCTCTTACGCGGAAAAGGTTTTCGATGATACGCTGATGCACCAGGGACTTTGCCCGCAAGGGTGGCACGTTCCTAGCAATACCGATTTCGACACGCTGATTGTGAACGCGGGGGGATTTAAGACGGCTGCGCTGAATCTCAAGTCGGCGGACTATTGGTTTGAAGGTGGGAAGCCAAGGCCGGGCACCTTGAAATATTCATTTGACGCCCTTCCCATCATGACGTATTATGAACGGCAACCATACGCAAGCAAGATAGGGCCTTTGAGCGCCTTTTGGTCTTCCTGGAACGACAACTTGAATGGAGGCAGCCTGGGCTTTGTCTATGACAAAGACGGCATTGCGGATTTTCGCAGTACCGAAAAATACTGGTTTATTCCGCTCCGTTGCCTGAGGGACGAACGGGTTCCCGAGTAGGGGCGAACCGCAACCGTGCCGAAACGCCATGTGCGAAACGCATGGTTAGGCGACAATAAAACCCCGCGCAATGCGCGGGGCTGTCTTCATATATAAGGAGTATTGGTTCCGATTACTTCTTCTGGAGCGGGGTATCCTTCAGGATTTCTTCGACCAGGTTCTTCATGTTTTCTTCCCAGTCGCCCTTGCCCATGGCAAATCCGAGGTGGACGCGGGCCTTGAGGGTACCGCTTGCGACGACAGTCTTGCTGTCGGCATTGGCAATGGAGTATTCACCGGTGAACTGGAGGTAGCTCTTGGTTTCGGCGCTCATGGTGAGCGGGTTCATCTTGGTTTCGGAGAGGCGGGAAACTTCGAGGTTGCTCATGGAGATGATGAGGCCGGAAACACCTTCGTCGAACTTCGGAGAAGGAACGAGGTAGTCCTTCTTGCCGAACTTGGCCGGGGTCATGGTGTAGTCGGTCACTTCCTTGGCGGTGAAGTTGGCGGCGATGTCAGCCTGGCTCTTCAGTTCGCTGCCCATCTGCTGAGTGAACCAACCGGAGAAGTTGCTGGAGTAGTCCGGGAGGTCGTCGGCGACGTCGTCCTGGTTCTTCACGACAGGTTCGGTGTAGAAGACGGTTACTGCAGTTGCTGGTTCAGTCCAAGTCGGGTCGATATTCTTGAGACCGGCCTTGCCACCGCAACCGATGAGGGTAAGGGATGCTGCGCAGAGGAGAAACGCGGCGAGTTTTTTCATGATGTTGTCCTCCTAAAGGAGAGGTTCTAGAAAACGACATTGTTTTCTTGGCGAAACAAGATAGGAAAAATTTGTTCGAAAAAGAGATTTTTTTCCTGAAAAAAAATTTTTTTTCGACCCATTCAGCCGTAGAATTTTCTATATGTCACACGTTGCGACATATGGAGAAAAAAACGTGTTTAAAAGCTTCACCCAGTCCAAAGTTCCTGCTTTCGCTGACTTACCAAAATCGATATCTGTTCTGGGATGTAGTTTGATTGACAACAATCCCCTTTTTACATATATTTATAGTGAACAAATGTGTAATTAAGGTGGTTTATGCCGAACGAAAACGAGATTTTGCCGCTACAGTCCGATTTTGAGCAAATCAAAAGGACCGACGCCGACGGGCGCATTTTCTGGAGCGCGAGGGAACTATCTTCCGCTATGGGCTATAGCACCTACCAGAAATTCTGCCGTATTTTGGATAAATCAATGGCGTCGGCACAGGCGAAAGGCCTGAATTTGGCAGACCATTTTAACCGAGTGGTTGAAATGGTCAAGCTCGGATCAGGGGCATTCCGCGAGGTTGAAAATGTCCATCTTTCACGCGAAGCATGTCTTTTAGTCGCTGAAAATGCCGACCGCAAAAAGCCTCAAGTGCAAATAGCCCTTACATATTTTTCTCAAGGCGAAAAAGCCCTTCCAACCGTCGCAAGCGCCGATTTTTCAAGCATTCTGCTGTACAAGACGGCCCAAGGGGAATCTCGCATCGAGGTTATTTTCAACAGCGACACGTTCTGGATGCCTCAAAAGCGTATGGCGGAATTGTACGGGGTGGAAGTCAACACGATAAACTACCATCTCAAGGAAATTTATGCTAGCGGAGAGCTCACGGAATCGGCAACTATTCGAAAAATTGGAATAGTTCAAAACGAAGGTGAACGAGAGGTAACCCGCCCGCAAATGCTGTATAATCTCGACGCCATTATCGCCGTCGGCTACCGAGTGAACAGTTACCAGGCGACCCAGTTCCGCATCTGGGCGACTACGGTACTGAAAGAAATGATTGTAAAGGGGTTCGTGCTGGACGACGAGCGCCTCAAGCAGGGGACGCACTTTGGCAAGGACTACTTCGACGACTTGCTAGAACGGATTCGGGAAATCCGCGCGTCAGAACGCAGGTACTACCAGAAAATCACCGACATCTATGCGGAATGCAGCACCGACTACGACCCCAAAGCCGAAACGACGCAGCAGTTCTTCAAGATTGTCCAAAACATGATGCACTGGGCGGTCACGCACCAGACCGCAGCCGAAATCATCTACTCCAGGGCCGATGCAGAAAGTCCGCACATGGGTTTAACTACGTGGAAAAAGGCGCCCGACGGTCGCGTGCAAAGGTCCGATACGGTTATCGCGAAGAACTATCTTTCCGACAAGGAAGTCTCTGCGCTGAACCGAATTTCGACCGCATTCCTAGACCTAGCCGAAAGCCAGGCAGAACGCCACATCATCATGAGCATGAACGATTGGCGACAGCAACTTGAGGAATTCCTCGGGCTCTACAAGTACGACATTCTCCAGAACGCCGGAACCGTATCCGCAGAAGACGCAAAGCAAAAAGCCTTTGCGGAATATGACAAGTTCAAACTTGTTCAGGACCGCGAATTTCTTTCTGATTTCGACAAAGTGGTCAAGAAACTTGAAATAGAAAAATCTCGATAACCAATGTTAGGGGGCAGGATTTAGGGGATAGGGGGTAGGGATTACTCAGAGTCCTTCACACAACGGACGGAGTAGCCCATGTCTTTACTACTGTCATTCAATGTCGCATTATCGTGACGATAGTAGAATAATGACATTTGATATGCCCAGTTATCATTTCTGACTGTAGAGCTCCAAAAGTGCGCATACTCGGATTCCTCACCATAATATCCATTATAGAAATAAGTGGAGATATCCCTTTTGCCCGCAGGAAGCGCTGAAAAAGAATAGGAATCATCCCCATTCCCGTTAAAAGTCCAATCCGTAGTAGACTTGAGCATTCTTCCAGCCTTATTGTCAGAGGTATATTCCGTAATGGAGTCATCCACGGCTACAATCAAGTTTTCCCATTCTGACTTGCTGGGTAAATGCCATCCCTTTGGACAGGCTCCACGAACAAAGTCTGCACCAAGATCACATTTGTGTCCGTATCCGCATTCTTCCAAGGTCTTTCCGACCGCAGCACTCCACAGGTACAAGCGGCCATATTTATCACAATTTTCGAATTTATCTCTATAACAAAAACTGTTCTCTGTCCTATAATTTAAATTCTCCGCCATCCACACTTCCGAATAATTCGTTCCGACAGGGGCAATCGTGGTTGTCTTGTAGTTTCGACCATCGCGTAGGTCGGTCAATATGTTAGCAGACGCGTCGTAGATACTGCCATCGCTGCTGGAAGATGCTGTTTCGGCCATATCGGAACTTGATGAAGATTTTGGCTCCCCACTCGATGAAGAACTTTTTGCACTCTTCGGAGTGACAGAAGAACTTGATTTTTCATTGCCGCTAGATTGAGCATCATTGGATGCCTCGCGACTGTCGCTGGACCCGTCGGTCACTTCGGCTGGCTCAGTGACCTTGGCACTGCTGCTCAGGGCACTTGTTTCGCCGTCATCACCACCCGCCGATGAAGAGTCATCGCAAGCGGAAAGGGCGAACCCGAGCACCCCCGCAAGGGCACAGACCGTAAACATTTTCGCGAATGTATTTTTCATAGCAAAACCTTTTGGAATTTATTCAGAATCCTTGACGCAACGGACGGAGTACCCTTCTCTCTTGTTGTTCGCTCCGTAGCCCACGCCGAGGCCTTCGAGAGCCCAGTTGACGCCTTGGCACATCGCTTCGCCGCTACCGAAATTAGTGGCCGTCCACAAAGAGGCGTTGAAGCCCTCATCGTAGAAATAGCCATTGTGGTATCTGAAACCGGCGGAGAGCTCAGAGAACCCGTACTTGTCGGTTCCGTTGCCACCACTGTACCATCCGCTGGTGGATTTCAACAACAGGCCGCCAGTGTTGGAACCACCGATGTAGGTGTGCAGGGTGCTGAACTCCTGTTCCGTCGGTACATGCCAGCCCTCTGGGCAAATGCCACGGTGTGGACTGTTTGGGTTACATCTCGAACCAAGGGAGCCTTCCGTGAGATTGGAATAGCCGCACGTGGTTCTTGCATTTTCGATGAACTGGGCTGCACTATCCATCACGGCACTCCAAGTGTAAAGTCGACCGTACTTGTCGCAGTTGGAAACCTTGTTCTCGTAGCACCAGCTGGTGGAATCAGAGGTATTTTCTTTTGATCTGAACTTCACACCAGTGTAAGCATAATTCAAGTTCTGGGCCATCCATATCTGATCTCCGATTTTAACCGTCTTATAGACTTGTCCATCGCGTTCATCGGTAAACTCGCCATAATTAATGTCCGGATTCAAGTAATCCCAGGCGGTTTTGCTAGACCCCTCGACATCGCTCGGGGTGACACTCGAAGAACTAGAGTTGCTGGACTTGGTCGATGTTCCTGCCGAAGAAGGATTGCCCTTGCTGTCGCTGGAGTCGTCGGTCACTTCGGCGGGATCGTTGGACTTGCTATCGCTCGACTTGTCACTCGATGAAGAGAAATCGCAGTCCATCTTCTCAATGAGAGTCCCGATGACCCAGCCATTGTTACCATCGCACACAGCCATGTCATGGTATTCCGTCAGGTAGGTGGCGACACACTTCTGACTCTTGCCGCAGTCGTAGTCCGACAGTTCCATGAAAGTCTCGATGGTGTCAGGAATTCCACCACGAGTGCTGCCGCTACCGCCCTCACCACCCGCCGACGACGACAAATCGTCACAAGCGGAAAGGGCGAAGAATGCCGCGAGCACCGCCACCCACAAGAAACCAAGACCCTTGACACACTTCATACCATTATCTCCTGTAAAAATTTTCACCACCCACAAACCAAGCAATGTGAAATATGGAATGTGGAATGATTGTTTATCGGCGGGTTAGTCAGAGTCCTTAACGCAACGGACAGAAAAGCCCATGTACATGTAATTGCCTGCTTCGTCCCAGCCCACAACGTTATTGGGGTACAAGCGCACGCCATACACAGTATCATCGAACATGACAGAACTCCAGAAGCACGCCGTCTTGCCAACACTCACGAAGGAGCCTCTGCCATAAAGACCTGCCGGCAACGCGGAAAAACCGAAGTCATCATCACCGTTACCGTCGCTAAGCCACCCGCTCCGGGACTTAAACTTATTCCCTACCGCCGTGGAACCATCGCTCACCGCCGTGAACAGAGTATCCCATTCGCTTTTTTGCGGCAAGTGCCAGCCGCTAGGACAAATTCCTTTGACAATACCATTCAGGGCAGAACACATACTGCCATAACCACAATCTTGCGGATTGACCGCATCGGTCGCGAGTTTCACCGAGTCGATGGCCGCCGCCCAAGTATATAGACGGCCGTACTTGGCACAGTTGGCAGGGTCGTTGTCGTAGCACCAGCTAGTAGAATCGGAGATGTAAACATTATTGTAATAGGAAAAGTTATAGGGAACATCGATGTAGGCATAATTCAGGTTCTGTGCCATCCAAACCTGATCTCCGATTTTAACCGTCTTATAGACTTGTCCATCACGTTCATCGGTAAACTCTCCATAATCGATGTCCGGATTCAAGTAATCCCAGGCGGTTTTCATTTCTTCGCTAGACGAAGACACCTCCTTGCCCGCAGAGCTGCTTGACTTTACGTCATTTCCAGATGTATTCGAATTGCTGGACTTGGTCGATGTTCCTGCCGAAGAAGGATTGCCCTTGCTGTCGCTGGAGTCGTCGGTCACTTCGGCGGGATCGTTGGACTTGCTATCGCTGGACTTGGCGTCGCTATCCTTATCAGTGACCTTGCCGCTGCTGGAGATTGCTTCGTCCTTATCGTTGGAACGAGAATCACTGGATTCTTCGCGGCTATCGCCGCTCAGAATGACGTTATTGTCATCGTCACCCGCCGACGAAGAATCGTCACAGGCGGAAAGGGCAAAGATTGCCGCCAACAAGAAGATGATTAGAGATTGCTTCCCCTGAAACAAGTTCAGGGTCGCAATGACACGCTGGAAAGACTTCTTCATAAGAACATCCCCGTCTATAGTTTATCTTGTTAAATATAGGTAATGCCCCTGCCAAAGTCCATACCCCCCCCATTGTAAATTTTAAGAAACAAGATAAAGGTTCAGAATAACGCAGAAAAACAACTTTTTCAAGGTTTTCTATCAGAAATTTTCTATATGACTCAAGTTGAGACATATAGAGTTATAACTTGCCAAATGTAGGCATTTTATGGTAGATTTGGCGAATTATACAAGACGTCCAAAGTAATTGATTTTGGAATCTGCCTGGCGCAGGAATTGGGTTTTAGACCGAGCGATGTCACGAAGGTAAGCATCGGTGACTTGCGGGTCTTAGAGGATTCCTTGAACAGCTTGACTTTTTCAAGGAGTTCCGTCAAGTAATGCTGCGTGACTTCGTAGGGGCTGGTCGAAAACTTCATTTCACAGATGTTGATGACGTTGTCGATGCGGTCGATCAGAAGGTCGAATTGTGCGCCGTCTTTCCCCGTATATATCCAGCTACAAGGGGCACTTTCTATTCCAGAGATTCCGAGTGCGTTCAGGATTTGCGGATAATGCTGAAGGCACAGCATTTCGAATGCGTAGCCGCACCAACTGTTGTATTCAGGCTTACCCTGGATTTGCAGCCATTGGTTGCGGCGACCCTTCGCCCGTTTCGCGAGGAACTTGAAATAGAAAAGCGTGTAGAAATCGACGAGTTGAATCAGTTCGTCTTTGGTCTTCTTGCCAAAGGGACTATAACGCCTAATGAATCCGCAATTTTCAAGATCGTCCAAGGCCTTGGACACGCCCCCGCTACTTTCGACTGAAAGTTCCTTGATTAACGTGTTCCTGGTTATCCCCTTTTTCTTTTGAGCAAGAACTTCTACGATGGCAATGTATTTTTCGGAATTGCGGAACAACGCGTGATACAAGTTGTGAAATTCGTTGCGGAGTTCGCCATCTTCGCCGAACAAAAGTCTGTCCACATTCTGTGCAAGGCTTTCGCCTTTGTCCAGGAGTTTCAAGTAATACGGAATCCCCCCAAAAACCATGTAGAACTGTGCGATTTCAAAACGGTCCATGGTGAAATTTTTTGCCTTCAAAAATTCTTCGCATTCGCCAAGGGTGAACGGAGAAAGTTTTATCTGGTGCGTTACGCGGTTATGCAGACCACCCTTGTTGTTGATGAGCTTGTTCATCATCCACGACGTGGCAGAACCACAGACAATCAACTTTATGGTCGGGTCATCGGAGGCCCACGAATTCCAGAAATGTTCCAGGGCGCTTACAAAGTCAGACCGTGCGGTATCAAACCACGGCAATTCATCGATGAAAATGATTTTCTTGGTTTTATGCAATTTCGATAGTTCGTCGCGCAAGAGATTGAACGCGTCAAACCAATTTTTGACGGTTGCCTTCTTTGAAAAATATTGCGAAAAGGCATCCGTAAAATTCTGCAATTGCTTTTTGAGATCGGAATTGGCCAACCCCGTCATGTAAAAAGAAAAGTTTTTTTGGAAAAGGCTCTTCACGAGATAAGTCTTGCCGACTCGCCTACGACCATAGACAGCGACAAATTCAGCTTCGTCACTATCGATGAACCTGTTCAACAGGGATATTTCGCGTTTTCTGCCAACAATCAGTTTTTCGGACATAGGACCTCCCTATACTTTACCAAATATATATAAAAACACATGGATTTGGCAAGTTATACGGCATAATTCACCAAAAGTATCTTTTTTATGATAGATTTGGCAAGATAACGCAGTTTTTAAGGCAGTATTGCCATTCGGATTTGATAATCCGTCGGCGGGTTAGTCTGAGTCCTTGACGCAACGGACGGAGAAGCCGTTTTTCTTCCACTCGCCCCACAAAAGGGCGGAATCGTCGTCGTGTTGCAATCTCAAACAGTAGGATTTGTC
This sequence comes from uncultured Fibrobacter sp., assembly GCF_947166265.1. Classification (NCBI taxonomy): domain Bacteria; kingdom Pseudomonadati; phylum Fibrobacterota; class Fibrobacteria; order Fibrobacterales; family Fibrobacteraceae; genus Fibrobacter; species uncultured Fibrobacter sp. Next base: position 26,480 of record NZ_CAMVDO010000018.1, read on the forward strand.
GCTACCGTACACACTAGAAGACCAGAAGAACGTACCAACGCCCTTTGACCTAAAAAATTCTCCGATGTACATAAAGCCTGCAGGGAGGGCTGAGAAACCAGAGGCATTCGTTCCCGACGTAGAAGTCGAATATTCCTTCCACCCGTCCGCAGTCTTCAACTCTACACTAGCACCAAGGTAACTCCAGTAAGTAGTTAGGTCTTCAACGCCGCTCGCTATTGGTTCTACCAGTTTCTTCCACTCTTCCTTTGTAGGCAAATGCCAGCCTTTGGGACAAACGCCCTGCGTACCTTCGTTGCCAATGTCGCAATTGTAGTGATAGCCACAATTGACCTTATTCATTGCAACTTCCCAGGTGTACAGGCGACCGTACCTGGAGCAGTTCGCAGCAAACTCTTCTTCCGTCAAAATTCTTTTACTGATTTCATCAAGGGCACCGTCACCATAGCAGCCGCTCCATGCATACCTACCCAAGCTGGACACATCGCCCGGATCGTAATTCAAGTTCTGGGCCATCCATATCTGATCTCCGATTTTAACCGTCTTATAGACTTGTCCATCGCGTTCATCGGTAAACTCGCCATAATTAATGTCCGGATTCAAGTAATCCCAGGCGGTTTTCATTTCTTCGCTAGACGAAGACACCTCCTTGCCCGCAGAGCTGCTTGACTTTACGTCATTTCCAGATGTATTCGAATTGCTGGACTTGGTCGATGTTCCTGCCGAAGAAGGATTGTCCTTGCTGTCGCTGGAGTCGTCGGTCACTTCGGCGGGATCGTTGGACTTGCTGTCGCTGGACTTGTCGGTCACTTCGGCGGGATCGTTGGACTTGCTATCGCTGGACTTGGCACTCGATGAAGAGAAATCGCAGTCCATCTTCTCGATGAGAGTCCCGATGACCCAGCCGTTGTTACCATCACACACAGCCATGTCATGGTATTCCGTCAGATAGGTGGCAACGCACTTCTGACTCTTGCCGCAGTCGTAATCCGACAGTTCCATGAATGTCTCGACGGTGTCGGGAATTCCACCACGGTTCCCGCCACTACCATTATCACCCCCCGCTGACGAAGAATCGTCGCAGGCGGAAAGGGCGAAACCGAGCACCCCCGCAAGGGCGCAGACCGTAAACTTTTTCGCGAATGTGTTTTTCATGGGGAAACCTTTTGAGATTTAGTCAGAATCCTTGAGACAACGGACGCTCACTGCAATGACCTTACTGCGATTAACCATGAGTGCACTCGGACGTCCATAATACATATCCACGCCATATACATAATAGCCATCAATTTCGGAAGAACTCCAAAAGTCTGTATAATCGCCAGCATTGACAAAACCATCGGTTGGTCTCGAGCCCACAGGCAACGCCGCAAAACCGTATGCGTCCGTACCGTTACGATTATTAGTCCATCCCGTCTGAGATTTGAGAGCCTTACCCGCATCATCTGTTTCGCCAACTTCATCAATCAAAACATTCCATTCGGTTGTATCAGGCAGATGCCACCCCATCGGACATAAGCCCTGAACTTTTGAAGGTAGAGAGCAGGTCTTTTTTCTGCCACAGTCCACTCCATTGCCGCTGTCGTAAAGTGCGATTGAGTCAATCGCCGCGGCCCAGGTGTAAAGCCGACCGCCATACGCACATTTTTCTTCATTGTATTCATAGCACCAATTACGTTCCAACAAACTAGGCGTTTTAATACTGTCGGCATAGTTCAAATTCTGTGCCATCCATATCTGCTCGCCAATCTGAGCAGTCTTATAAACCTGACCATCGCGTTCATCGAGAATTTCGCCATACTTACCCGTTTCAAGGAATTCCTGGTTCAGGTATTCTGTCGTAACACACTTATACTTCGTGCAATCGTATGTTCCAGACGGCATGACCTTTGCTTCGGCGTAACTTTTCGGAACCTCGCCTTTACTAAACGAAGACTCGACCTTGCTCGCAGAACTGTTGCTTGACTTTGTGCCATTTCCAGACGAATTGGAGTTGCTTGACTTGGTCGATGTTCCTGCCGAAGAAGGGCTATCCTTGCTGTCGCTGGAGTTGACACTCGATGAAGAGAAGTCGCAGTCCATCTTCTCGATGAGAGTCCCGATGACCCAGCCGTTGTTACCATCGCACACAGCCATGTCATGGTATTCCGTCAGGTAGGTGGCAACGCACTTCTGACTCTTGCCGCAGTCATAGTCCGACAGTTCCATGAATGTCTCGACGGTGTCAGGAATTCCACCACGGTTTCCGCCACTACCATTATCACCACTTGCCGACGACGAGTCATCACAGGCGGAAAGGACGAAGAATGCCAACAGTAAAATAAATTTTTTCATAAAAACACCCATTACAAAATTTTACCCCTTAGTCAATCTTTCAAGCAGCGGAGATTATACGAACTCTGTTGCATAGCAACCGCATTAGAATATGAATCCATTGTAGAAGTGCCTTTTTTCAAAGCCAAGTCGAATCTCATATTTATACTGATTCCTGCATCATCCCTTGAAGATGTCAGAAGAACAGCCTCGGCTCCACTATTAACCCCAGTAGTGAAAGAACTGGTTCCACCCGGCAAAAGAGCAAATCCATATTCATCCTTAAAGCCATTGACCTGCATTACTTCGATATCCGTCTTGCCGCTCGATTGAAAATAACCCATGACAAACGATCCTTCCGTATCCCATGCTGGCGGTGCAAACAACATGCTTGAATGCGACGCATCCACACCGGTCGTTTCAAATAGTTTTTCGAATTCAGCAAGGCTTGGGATATGCCATCCATCTGGACATTTTCCGCGGACAGGTTCGCCTAAATCTGTAGAATCAACAACCGCACTTAACCAGGAATAGTAGCAACCATACGTACCATTCGATGTACAACCATATTCCAGATTTTTTGCCATCCATGTCTGGTCGCCTATGGTTGTAATCGGATATTTTTTCCCGTCCCTTGAGTCTGTCAAGATTTCATAGGCATCCATATTTTGCTTTACCCCGTCGGCCATCCATTCCTTTTCCGTGCATGTATACAACAATACCCAAAACTTACTGACGGATTGTGTTACGGACTCCCCTTCATTATATGAACCACACCCCTTTTTAAGTTCTATTTCAGATGAGGAGGCTTCCCTAAATGCTCCGGATTCGCATACATAAAAAGAACTCGTATCGACAGCACCCGCTAAAACACTTCCGTCAGCGTCGCACTTGAGGCCATGGGTGTTCTGCTCCAAGGCTGTCGCCTTTCGCCACATTCCATTATCGCAAATAAAGTAGACCCCATCATTTTTACTGTAAGTATTTCGGGCAGCAACAATCTTCTTATCGAAGTTGTCAGAACACTCGCCCAGTTTGTACTCTGCGGCAACAAAGGAGTTTATGTAGGATTCAAAGTCTGGGATTTTTTCAACGCCACCACTTTCCTGGATATTCTTTCGCACTTGTACGAAATCCAGGTCCACTGCAAAGTCTGCCGCATCCGCACGATTATCCAAATCGTTCCATTCTCCGTCCTTTTTAAAGTCAAGAGCGAACATCTGTAGGCGATAATCAAAACCAGTTTCCGATTCATTCAGCATAAGGATCGTCATAGCCAGCAGTGCCGCTCCCCCATCGGTATCGGAGTAAACGTTCAGTTTGTTCAATTCGTCAAAGTTTCCTTCAAAGCCAAAGGTCTTGAAAAGTTCCTGTTCGGCCTGCTTTTTGGCATCATAGATAGACGCTCCATAATCCACCAACTCTTCGATACGGCTATAAACCAAGGATGTTGCAACATTGATATTCGCACTGTTTTTTTGCTTTAGGTTTATGACGCCCTTTAGCGATGATTCCGATGAAGAAATGGAGCCTGTAACGATATTGTAAAATTTACCAGTTACCTTTGCATAACCATAGTTGGTTTCCGAGGAGACTTCCTTTATGGAATATGCCCCATCATTGTCGGCAACCTCACCGGTGAATTCCTCAAAGACCATAATGAAGGTTGAATCTAACCCTTGAATGACAATGTCGCTTCCTTTGGCAAAGGGCCCCACTTGTGCATATCCCGAAACATCTCCAGAAAAGGGTTCGTTGGCATCCTTGGCAGATGTTTCGTAGGGAGAACTAGAGGAATCGCTTCCGCAGGCGGAAAGGGCGACACCGAGCACCCCCGCAAGGGCGCAGACCGTAAACATTTTCGCGAATGTGTTTTTCATAGGGAAATCTTTTGAAATTTAGTCAGAGTCCTTGACGCAACGGACGGAGAAGCCGTTGTATCCTTCAAATTCGTACAAGTACGCCCTACTATCGCTCCAGTATAGCATCGCGCTGTAAACAAGATTGACATTCCACTTGGTAGAACTCCAAAAGCCAGTCTTGGAGCCGACTTTGTCGAAAGTTCCATAGATATTTTGTCCAGCAGGCAACGCTGAAAATCCATAGGCATCACTACGGTTGCCATTGGCACCAAACCAGCCATTCTGCGACTTTAGCTTTGTTCCAGCCGTAGATTTTCCGCCAACCGCATTAAACAAAGCATTCCATTCAGAACTATCAGGCAAATGCCAACCGCTTGGGCAAATACCTTGAACAGGCAAGGTCGGCGAGCATATCGCACCATGTCCACAGCCAGTTTTTATGGAATCCATAGCCGCACTCCATTTATAGAAACGCCCAGTCACCTCGCAGTTAGCCGTCACATTGTCGTAGCACCGACTTTTGCCAAGAAGACTCGGAGTCGCTATACTGTCAGCATAGTTCAGATTCTGAGCCATCCAAACCTGTTCGCCAATCTTTACAGTCTTATAGACCTGACCATCGCGTTCATCAATTATCGAATCATACTGAATTTCAGGATTGAGATAGGCTTCTTTCGGAACACTCCAATCAAAGTTCCCCGAACTCGATGAAGGAATGATGACACTCGATGAGGATTCTTCCTTGCTCATGGAACTGCTACTTCGCTTTTCACTTGAAGATGATTTCACCGATGAACTAGACTTATCCTTGTTGCTGCTGGATGAGTCATCGGACTTTACAGAACTGGAACTCTTAGAGTCGGACGAGTTCCTTGTTTCTTTCGCGGAACTGCTGGAGTTATCGGTCACTTCGGCTGGTTCGACGGACTTGCTGTCGCTGGACTTGGCGTCGCTATCCTTATCAGTGACCTTGGCACTGCTGGAGATTGCTTCGTCCTTATCGTTGGAACGAGAATCACTGGATTCTTCGCGGCTATCGCCGCTCAGAATGACGTTATTGTCATCGTCACCCGCCGATGAAGAGTCGTCGCAAGCGGAAAGGGCGAAGAACGCCGCGAATATAAAGACGGTTAAGAGTCGGCCCTTCGGCAAGCTCAGGGGCCTTGTAGCAATGACATTTTTCATAAAAACATCCATTATGATAATTTACCTCCTAAAAATAACAAAGCACCCCCGTGCATCGCAAGCCTTCAATGCGCAGAAAAACGAACTTTTTATGCCGCGTCGGGCCGAAAAATTTCTATATGTCTCACGTTGCGACATATGGAGAATTTTCTTGAAGAGTACGTGATAAAAAGCACATCTTATCGAAATTTTCCGTTCCGTAAAAATTGCAAATTCCAACCCAATAAGGTAAATTTGAAAAGCCCATGAAACCGATATCCGACTACAACGACTACCGCCTTTTTATCAGGGATTACTACGAAGAACGCAAGCTGATGACGGGCCTGTCCTGGCGCGGCTTCAACAAGATGGCGGGATACGCCAACACGAGATTCTTGAAACTTGTCTGCGACGGAAAGTCAAAGCTGAGCAGTGTCGGCGCAAGTCGCCTGGCAAAACTCATGGGGCTCTCCAAAATCCAGACGTCCTACTTCTTGGCACTTGTCACCTACTGCAATTCCCCCGTAGAAAAGAAAAGGCAGGCCGCCCTTGAACAGATGCACACCCTGGCAAAGGACGACAGGGTCAGGGTCGTAGGGGGCGACGGCTACGAATACTTCAAGAACTGGTGGAACCCGGTGCTCCGGGAACTTGCCCCCAGGGTCGCCAATGCCACGCCGTCAAAAATCGCGAATATGCTCCACGAAAGCGTGACTCCCGAGAACGTGAAGAAATCCCTGAATTTCCTGGTCCAGGCGGGATTTCTGAAGGAGCGGCGCAACAGGTATGTCCAATCCGACAAGGCAATCCTTGGCTCGTCCGAGAAGATTCCGCGGGCCATCCGCGGCATGCACAGGCAGATGGCAAGGCTTGCGGAGAAGGCCGTCGAGGCATTTCCCGTAACGGAGCGCAACTTTTCGGGAATGACGGTCGCCGTAAACCGGGCGGCATACGCGCAGATCGTAAGCGAACTGGATCTCTGCCGCAAGAAGATAGCCGCAATCGTTTCTGCCACGGAGAGTTGTGACCGAATTTACAGGGTGAACCTACAGTTGTTCCCGTTGACAAAAGAGATCGAGAAATGAAAACCCTTCTGAAACTTTTATTCATCCCCTACCTTGCGCTGCTATTCCTTGCCGCCTGTGGCGATTCGGAAAAGGAAGTCGCCAACGGCTATACCGAAGAGCAGAACGCTAGCCTAGATAGCGCCGCCTACGCGATGCTGCAGACGTGGGAGCCCAAAGTCGCCCTGAGACTCGCGAAGGTCGAAGACAAGAATCTAGGACTTTCCTGGTACGATGTAGAGTTTACGACCGATGCAACGCCCTACTACGAGCATGCTGTCGAAACCGTCGATGAAGCCTGCACCGTGAACCTGTATGCCGAACAGAACGGCGTCCGCATGAACTTGACTCGCACCTACAAGAAGAACATCTATACGGAATTTTTGAATCGGGATTCGCTGGACGCTGTAGTGGAGGATCACCTGGACAATTCTTACGGCGACAGCGCCACAGCAAGTTGCCGGGCGGATTCTACGGCCTTCGCAGACTACTGTGCCGAATACGGCGGGGCCGTGACGGACCTTTTCAAACTGGACCGTTGCAGCGTACTTCACTTGACATGCGTCATGAAGTTCACGCCGAAAGTTGCCGCCGATGAATACTTGCAGGCTACGGCCAAGAGAATGAAGGATATCTGCATTGCCGAGTTCTACGCCCCGGGAGAAGACGCTGAAGCCGATTCCACGCTCCTTGTGGACAAGCGGGACGGTCAAGTGTACAGGACGGTAAAAATCGGCGAACAGGTGTGGATGGCGGAGAACCTGAACTACGCCTATCGGGCTTCTTCGGAAACCATGGATTCCCTCAGTTACTGCCCGGAAGGAAATCCCGCCAACTGCGAAAAATACGGACGGCTCTACACCTGGGCCGCGGCGGTGGGCTGCACCGACGACCCCTGCGATATAGGCAACAATGTCCAAGGGATATGCCCAGACGGCTGGCGTGTACCGAACCTTGACGACTTCGAAACTCTCGAAGAAGAAATGGGCGGGCGCGACGTCGCCGGGAAAAAGGCGGCGGCAGAAGAGTTCATGGGAACGGACGATTACGGGTTTACGGCACTGTTCCCGGGTTATTCCGTTCTGCCGCCCGAAACGGAAAGGCAGGAAAAGTATTACGGCTACGGGGCCTTCTTTATCATGGCTTCGACGAACATGGGAATCCCGCAGCATTGGAGACTCCTTTTCGGCGATACCAGCTCGAATGTCGAATTGGCTTCGTCATACGCATTCGAATCGCTCCGCTGCATAAAGGGTGCGGCGACGGAAAATTCAGAGGGGGCCGTGGACCCGGCAGATGTTGTCGCCGGGACCTTCACGGACGAGCGCGACGGGCGGACTTACGCCATCACGACGATAGGCTCGCAGACATGGCTTGCCGAGAACCTGAAATACAAGGGGGATTTCACGAGTTACTGCTACGAAAACGACGACGAGAACTGCGAAAAATACGGCAGGATGTATTCTCCCGACGACGCCAAGACGGCCTGCCCGGAGGGTTGGCGGCTGCCGTCCGCCCAGGACTTTGTAGACCTGGAGGATAACACCGGGAAGGACATGACTGCTCTCAGGACGACCGAAGGCTGGGAAAGCGGAAACGGAAGCGATCTTTACGGATTCAGCCTTTACCCGGCAGGACGTTACAGCATCATCGGAAACACCCTGAAATTCGTGCAAATGGGAGTGGCGGCCTACCTATGGACGGACACGGAAAGCGAATTCGGGACGCTCGTTTTTGACGGACTCAATGTCGGTTACCCGGCAACGTCCATGACATCGGACAACTACCTGAATGTCCGCTGCCTAAAGGATTGACGAAGCGAGGAAATCATAACATAATTATATACAAAAAGGGCTGCCAAAGTCAATAGGGCACCGAGAAAAAACATTTCATGGGATGCGGCACATTCCTATTCGGATTACATGTCTCCCATCGACAATTCAACCTGGTCCGGATTTTCTTCGGGCTGCACCGGTTCTTCGGGGCTAACCGATTCGGGTTTCGCATACTGCGGCACCAAGGCGCCCGCTTCCAAAAGTTCACTGAACTCGCGGAGTCTCGGCAAGTCTTCGGGAATGCGGTTGATGCCGAAATACTTCATGAATTCCTGCGTCGTCACGTAGGTATAGGGGTTACCCACCGTATCGGCACGGCTACCCAGCGCAATAAAGCCCTTGTCAAGCAAGTTACGAATCGGGCCATCCACCGACGACACACCAGGATTTCAATATAAAACCAACGATACAGGGCAATAAGGCTATTTCAGCGTCACAGTCTTGCTTATCCCGTTCACACGGACGATGTAGTTGCCCGGCGCGCGTAAGGTAATGTTCGTCATTGCATTGGAAAGCAGCTTCTTTGCAACCAAATGGCCGAGGGCATCGAAAATGCGAACAACGCCACCCTGCGTATTAGAAAGCGTAAGCGTCATGCCGTTCACCGCAAGGTTGAACATGGGCCGATTAGCGTTCCAAGTGACTGTCGTTTCTTCAGAAGAACTGCTTTCCGCCTCCGAAGATGAACTTTCCTCTGAAGACGATGACTCCGTCAAACTTGAAGAGCTCATCTTCCCGCCCGCAGAACTCGACGAATTGGACTCAATCCCGGAGCTACTACTAGATTCAACCGACGAGCTGGACTCATCACTCGAAGAACTCATTTCAGAACTACTCGATTCTTCTTCCATTCCAGGGCAGTGAATTTTACGCTCCTCAACGAATACATACTCTATGGCAAAACCACCCTTACGCGCACCCCCATTGATATAGAACGAGGCCGGTTGGCTTTCGTCGCAATACTCATAAACATCCGACTCAAAGGTGCGATCCATCTGGAAATGATATTCATAGAGAACGTCACTCGTTGCAGATTCCTGCATAAAGCCCATATACATGTGTTCTGAACTATTTTCGTAGACGTAACCGCTTCCAACAATCTTGTACGAATGACCTTTCTGCATATTAATAGGATACTTCGCCTGAACTCTATCCAGCGAATTCTCTCTATAATTGGACCATAACTGAAGAACAACCTGTTCATCATTGTTTTCAACCAGTTTCGAATTTCCCCTATCTTCGCTATACCTAGGATTCAAAGTCCAGCCCTGCGCATGGCAATTCTTAATAAAGTTTCCATGGCCCTCAAGAGCATCGCCAATCCAATCGGCGCCATAATCCACAGAACTACTAGAAGATTCTACAGAAGAAGAACTGGAATGCGGATTGAAATACGTCGAAAAATACGAAACATCACCTGACACAGAGGCAATCTTCGGAGTCCACCCCACAAATTCATAATCACTATAGGAAGGCTTATCCCCTTTGAATACAGGCATACTGCCATAAGCAAGGCTATCATTCTGCAAAACATTTCCCTGATCAAGGAATTTCACGGCGTAATACAAGCTTTCATACCTAGCAACCAAAGTTGTCGCAGTAGTAAACATCTTGCTTGCCCCTGCATTTCCCACCAAAGTTTCGCCATCATACCATCCCAGGAACGAACGTCCAGTCCGTTGCGCATCCGGCAAAGTAAGAGTCACACTAGAGCCGCTTATCGCATAGGCCACTACAATTACCCCATCCACCTCAAACGAAACAGCCGACGGCTCTGTCCCCCTATTAATATAGAACGCATACAAGCTATCATCCGAACGAATGATAGATTTCGAAAATACAGCCTCTCCCTTGACACCCCAATAACCGAACTGCAAGTCTTCGTCAGCATCACTTGGATCAGGGTCCTTAGGCATATCGATAATGTGTCCTGCCATGTTCGTATAGCTAGAATCTATCGTATAGGTCTTTACACGAATGACTTTCGACGAATCCCGGAATATAAGCCGATAAATTGCGAAATGGGATTCATCAGCAAAGACAGGATAATTTTTGCCACCTTGACTCCAAGAACCGCTATTTTCTACAGTGCCATCGCAAGTATTCATACGCCATGCGAACTTTTCATTCTGCATTTCCTCGGTGGTCAGAACATGGGAATCGGCTGCATCACTCAACCCAAGCCTCGAACGGTCCGCATAATCGCACCCCTTTACATGAACCCCGCTCGTCATCACCCCATTAATCACTACGGAGTCCGCTATACTATAATTACCACTTGCCTTCGACGAAAGCGGATGAATCGCCGCAATCAAAGTATCATTTAACGCACCAAAATGAATCAATGATCCTTTGTTGATGTTATTCGTAACCGTTCCCGAATAAGCAATACCCGCAACAAAAGCTTTTGTAATTTCATCATTACCATTCAATTCAACACGTCCTTCATTTATACAGTTATTCACCTTTTTGGAATCCGTCACAATCCCCGCAACAACAACTTCTTCGGCACTCACCGGGACCCTGGCATAGACATTTCCATAATTTACGGTTTGCGCAATACTTCCGTTTGAACCAGACCCGACAACGCCTGCGACACGGACTTTCGTTTTCAGCGACTTCTTATTGACATAGTTCACGTCTGCATAATTCGCACTACTCACAACAGATGAATTCGAACCCGTACCGAGAATTCCACCTGCAAAGAAAAAAGCTCCCTTACTTGAATTCCAATCGCCTAACGCTGAATCCACCGCAACGTCAATACGTCCATAATTGAAGGCTTTATAAACTGAGTCTTTGCGAGAATGGCCAACCAGCCCACCGATGTACGCCGAATTACGGGCATTGTAGTAAACATTCCCACGGTTCACCACATTGAAAAGTTTATTCGAAGACGAACTGCCATAGCCCACTAGGCCCCCCAGTCTATAGGCATCACGGTCGCTAAACTTGTAGAAACCATTGGGATAAATATTTCCCTCGTTCACGGAATTGTATATTTTATAGGTACTCGCCGCCTCGGCAATTAAGCCCCCCACATAGAATCCCTGCAAATCACGCTTATTGACAACACCATCTAGAACAACCGACCCATCCGTATAAGCGATAAAGCCCGCATTATGAACATACAAAGCAGAGTCGCTCCCGATTTTTCCTTCGTTTATGCTGGAGGTGATATTGATTGTTCCCCGAATCTGCTTGCCCACAAAACCGCCACTCAGCCGATACGCCTCGACGTGCCCCCTATTAACACTTCCCGAAATTGTTACCTTCGACGGCTGAGACACATAAACACCTTCCGTTCCTACATAACCAAGAAATCCACCGGCACACCCTCTCAGTTTTGAACCGTAACGGGTCACATCGCCCTTATTTTCACTATTTTCTATAGTCAGTACGCCCTCGCTTATAGAAACAAAACCCCCTGCAACAAAGCCATTTGCAGAATCGGTATCCACGATACCCGTAGAATCAAGCCCCGAATACACATTTCCCTCATTGACAGTATTGCGAATATGTACCGTCGACCCAGCAAGCACGACTGAAATGATACCTCCCGACGAGCCATACTTCGCCGTTGTCGAAACAGAAGCATGATTGACACTGCTATCAATGACGATATGATCCCCACCCTGAGCATTTGCACTTCCCAGATATTCGGCATTCCCTAAAATACCCCCACAATACGCTCCAGTCACCTGTCCAAAGTTTTCCGACCCAACAATGGTACCCCCGTTATCGGCGACACTAGCAATTCCCCCGCCAAAATTCAAAGCAACCACTTTTCCATAATTTCGGCTATTTCTAATGGTTCCACCGGCATACATAGGAACATACGATCCATTCTCACGCCTACTTCCTATATAGGGTTTTTCGAACCATCCCGCAATACCACCTACATAGACATCCTTGACGGTTCCGTGAAATTCACAGTTCACAATAGAATCACCATAAAAATATCCGACAATACCGCCCGTTATACTGTTCGACTTTAACAACCCCTGAATCCAGGCGTTTTCAATAGTCAGGTTCTTGACAACGCCGCCCCTACCGATGATTGCGAAAAATCCGCTACGGTCATACTTTTTAGGAGGAACGTAAACACCAGAAATTTTATGACCATTGCCATCAAATATTCCCTTATAGCCTACCGTGTCAGAAGAATCATTATATGCAATCGGAGTCCATTCGATAGTCTCGCTGCCGACCGAATCTTCCCAAACCACAATATCGTTCGTGAGAATAGCATTATAATCCAAATTTCCCTTGCCCACGTTGACAGCGAACCACGCGAGGTTCTCGGGGGTCGCAATTTCGTAGAACTCCTTGCCATCAATTTCGCGAATGGCGGGTTTCTTGACGGAACCGTCCCAGTTGGCAAAAACCAGTGGGCATACAAATAAAAGGGCTGCAATTAGTTTTTTGAGCATAGAGTCCTCGTTGTGCTATCGGAGTAAATATAGCTAAAAACAACCAAAAAGTAAAGAAAAAAAAAAACAATTACGTATGCAACGTGAGCTAAAGCAAGTTTCAGATTCTTTTATTATCAACGCAAAGCATTATATATGATTTTCATAAAACAGATTATACGATTTTCATAAATAAAACTATTTGTTTTTCATAAAAATTTAGCTATATTTAAACAAAAAAGGCATAATTATGATTGAAAGGTCAATTTCCAAGACAATTATAGACATGGCAAAGAATTTTCCCGTAGTAACGCTGACGGGGCCTAGGCAAAGTGGCAAATCCACCTTGCTGAAATCATGCTTTGCGGACTATAAATACATTTCGCTAGAAGACCCCGATATTCGCCAACTCGCCGAAAACGACCCCCGCGGTTTCCTAAAGGACTGTGGATTAAAATGTATTATAGACGAGGCGCAACGCGTTCCGGACTTATTTTCCTATCTACAGACTATCGTGGATTCTCGCGACGAATGCGGACAGTTTATTTTGTCCGGTTCGCACAATTTCTTGTTGATGGAACGTATTTCGCAAAGCCTCGCCGGGCGCACAAGCATCCTCAAACTTTTCCCATTTTCCGCCAAAGAATTAAGGGCTGTTGACAAACTTCCAAATGATCTTGATAAAATTTTGCTCAAAGGTTGTTACCCTAGACTCTATGACAAGAAAGTTTCGGCAAAGGAATATTTTACATCTTACCTACAAACGTATGTAGAAAGAGATGTCCGCTTATTGCGAAACATAACCGACATGGCGGCATTCAAAAGATTTCTCAAACTATGCGCGGCAAACGTCGGATCCATTTTGAACGTAGCCTCGCTTGCCAAAGATGCGGGAATCTCCGTCATAACAGCAAACGCCTGGATTTCAATTCTTGAAGCAAGTTTTATACTTCTTCGGCTGCCTCCATACTATAAGAATTTTTCGAAAAGAGTCATCAAATCGCCTAAAATTTATTTCTGCGACACGGGACTACTTTGCAATCTGTTGAACATTTTCAACCAGGAACAATTGCAAAAAAGTGGATTGCGCGGAGCAATCTTCGAAAATTTCGTGGTTACTGAATACATGAAAAAAGCACTGTTTAAAGGCGAAGAACCGCAGCTTTATTTTTGGCGCGACACGAACCAGAATGAAGTCGACTTGCTTTGCGAAACCGATGGTGAACTGAGCGCCATCGAAATCAAATCTGGCGAAACAAAGAACCAGAAATTCTACGACGGATTGAAAAAATTCGCCGAAGTCGCAGACATTCCGCTATCGAACACAAGAGTTGTCTATGGCGGAGACGATTCTTACCGCGGGGAAAATCAGAAATTCATCAGCTGGAAAGAAATATAAAAGCCCCGACAACTAACGCTGCGGGGCAATAGCTTCCACTAAAATTATTTAGCAGACTAGAACACGACCAAGTCGTTCTTGTGGATGAGTTCGTCGGCGACATCCTTGCCCAAGAGTTCGTGAACCTGGGCGGTCTTCTTGCGGAGAACAAGCTTAAGCGTTTCGCTGTCGAACTTTGCAACACCGCGTGCCACAGCTTCGCCGTCCTGACTCAAGACTTCGATCAGGTCGCCCTTGTCAAAGTGCTTCTTAACGGCGCAAACACCTACGGGGAGCAGGCTAGAATGCTTTTCGCGCAGAGCCTTCACGCCACCTTCGTCTACCACCACGGCCCCGCGCGGAGTCGTCACGAAGCTGAGCCAGCGCTGACGGCTATTGAGTTTCTTCTTGGAACCCACAAAAAGCGTACCTTCGGCATTTTCAAAGATTACCTGATGCGGCAACACCTTCATGCCACTTGCGAGGAAGGCATTGCAACCGCTCTTCGTCACGTTGCGGATGGCTTCGAGCTTGCTGCGCATACCGCCGGTACTCACGGCAGAGCCCGTTTCGCCGGGCTTACCTGCAAGCGCCAAAACGGCAGGCGTAATTTCCGGCACAAAGCGGAGGAGTCGCGCGTTCGGGTTCTTCTTCGGATTGTCATCGAAGAGGCCGTCTTCGTCCGTGAAAATCAGGAGCAAGTCAGCATCGAGGAAGAGCGCCACGTCACTCGAAAGCTTGTCGTTGTCGCCCACCTTGATTTCGGCGACGGCGAGAGAGTCGTTCTCGTTGATAATCGGAACAATCTTACGGGCAAGCATCGCCTTGATGGTGTTCTGCAAATTCTTGTAGCGGTTACGGTCGCGGAAGTCTTCGGCAGACAGAAGAATCTGACCCACAGAAAGCTGCATCCAGCGGAACATTTCGCGGTAGGCGTACATCAAGTCAATCTGACCCACGGCAGCACAGGCCTGCTTTTCGGCAAGCACAGTCGGCTTTTCCTTGTAGCCGAGCTGGCTCATGCCGGTACCCACGGCACCACTAGTCACAACCACGACTTCCTTACCCGCTTCCATCAGGCGAGCGACCGAGTCGGCAAGTTTCTGGATGTAGCGGGTGCGAACGCCGCCCTTTTCGGAGTCGACCAAAATACGTGAGCCAATCTTCACCACAATGCGGCGGGATTCATCGAGAATATTCTTTCTTAATTCACTCATAGATTACCTACAAACAAGCAACCGAATTGCATCGAGGCGGAGTTGCGGGTTCGAAATCACCTTTTTCCATTCCTGGGCATTCTTGCGGAGCTGTTGCAGCTGGGCGTTGTTGCCCGCCTTGCCTCGCATGCTGAGCAAATGGTTCATACGCTGGTATTCCTGTTCAGCTCGTGCTTCCACCGCTGCGGCCGCCACTTCGGCAATTTCTTTCGCCTTGGCAGACACAATGCGGCGAGCAATCGCAAGACCTTCCTTGCCGAAATACTTGAGCGTCATGTTCACGGCGGCATTGCCCTGCGGAACAGGCACATCCTTGAAGCTCGCGTTTTTCAGTTCCGCAACCTTTTCGGTCAAGTCTTCGCCTGTCGGGTTCACGAGCACGCTAATGTAGCGCGGGCCAGCGAGGTCCGATACGCCCCATTCCTCAGAAATGGAGAAATCGACCGCAAAATTGTACTGCATCACAAGGCCGCGCATTCCGGAATTCTGCCAGATGTTGCAAGCCACTGCCCCGTTATCGAGCGAAGTTTCAAAGTCAATCACGCCCTGCGAAAGCGGGTGTTCCAAGCTCACAAAGTCCACTTCGTCATGCACCATGGCCACGTTGCGGTCAAAGGTCACAGTCAAGCTAGACGTATCGCAGAAGCGGGCATCTTCGTCACCGGCATCCGAGCTATCGGCAAAAGATCCAACGGCCTGCTCCACGCGGCCACCGCCACCGGCGCCCGCCATGCCAACGCTTTCGGGCATGCCAGGAATCGAGCCCGATTCCACCTGCGTGCCCATGCTAATGATGTAGCAGCCCTTAATCTTACTCTTTTCGATTTCAAGGCCACGGTCCATCAGCGACGAGAACACCAGCGTTTCCAAATCCTTGTCGGCATCAATCTTCAAGATGGCATCGGTGATTTCTTTAGCCTTCGCCGGGTTGCGGGAATTGAATTCCAGCAGGCGGTCGCGGCCCTTTTCAATATTCTTGCGCATGGTATCGCAGTCTTTCTTGACCTGCGGAATCACCGTATCCATAAAGTTCTGGAGCAATGCCTGCGGTTCGGCCAAAGCGGCAATCAGTTCGTCGGTGTACTTGAGGAAGAGTTCGCCGCCGCTCATCATCGGAGTACCAAAGGCATTCAAGCCGTTGTGGTACCAGCGGAACATGACTTCCTGACCGGAGCCCTTTACATACGGCACGTGAATAATGATGTTTTCGGTCTGACCGATACGGTCCAAGCGGCCAATACGCTGTTCCACCAGGGCCGCATCGAGCGGCAGGTCGAACAGAATCAAATGGTGGGCAAACTGGAAGTTGCGACCTTCGGAACCGATTTCAGAGGCAATCAACAGGTTCGCGCCGTTTTCCTTGCTGAAGTTCGCGGCGGCCTTGTCGCGGGCCATAATCGTCATGTTCTCGTGGAACATCGAGAACGCGCCCTCGCCCATGTATTCGTTCAAGAGCGATTCAAGAGCCTGCACCACCTGAATCGATTCGCAAATCAGGAGCACCTTGTCGTTTGCGTGCTCCTTCAAGAAGCCCTTGAGCCACACGTAGCGTTCGTCAAGCGCCCAGGCGTCGGAATAGCTCGTACAAAGCAGGCCGTTTTCCTGGATGTCGGTGGACATGTCCAAATCGTTTTCGGCAGCCACGTTCACCATGTCGCGGTAATTCTTATTCGGTTCCAACGGAATTTCGTCGAGCACACGCTTCGGGAATCCGCCCACGCCCTTACGGGTATTGCGGAACACCACCGATCCCGTACCCACGGCATCCACAATGCGGCGAATCCATTCGTCGGCAGGCATGCTCTTTGCGCTTTCCTGTTCAAGCCACGGACGGATAATCGACTTCTTCGGCACGCATTCGTTCAAGTCGTCCCAGCTCATGGTCTCACCGGGGTCCGTCGGCAGTTTCGAAAGTTCGTTCACCAACTTGCGGTAAGCGTCCTGGTCCTTGATAAAGCTGTTGTAGTCCGCAAAGCGCACGGGGTCGAGCATCTTGAGGCGGTTGAACTGCGATTCCGGATGGAACTGCAACGGCGTACCCGTCAAAAGCAGCACACCCTTGGAACGCTGGATGACCGCATTCGCCAGCAGATATTCATGGCTCGTGAATCCATCTTCGCAAACCAGGTGATGCGCTTCGTCGATAATCACCATGTCCCAGGTGGTCTTGAGCAAGTCTTCGATCAGTGCGGGTTGCTTAATCAGGAAGTCGATCGAGCAGATAATATCGTTTGCCTGGCTGAACGGATTCGGACGTTCGTCGTCATCCAGAATGATGCTTCGGATAAAGCCTTCGTCCACCAACGTAAACAGGTGGTTGAAGCGGCGTTTCATTTCGACCAGCCACTGATGCTTCAACGTTTCGGGCACAATAATCAGGGTTCGAGTCAAGCGACCGCGAGCCTTAAGCGCATGCCAAATCATACCGGCTTCGATCGTTTTACCGAGGCCCACTTCGTCAGACAGCATCAGGCGCGGGAGCGTAGAACTATCGCAGGCGCGGCTACACAGGTAATACTGATGCGGAATCATCGAAGTACGCGGGCCAATCATGCCACGCACCGGCGACGAAATCCACTTGCAAGAAAGTTCCATGGCCGATTCGCGGCGACCAAACTGCACGCTGTTCGACACGCGGTTTTCCATAAGCGCCTTGAACAGGTCGGCAGGGCGCGCAATCGAAATCTTTCCGCTCAGTTCGGACTCCTTCATCGAACGTCCCGCACGTCCCGAATAGACAAGCAGTCCGTCCACCTCTTTCACCGATTCCACGGTAAAGGACAAACCCTTTTCACTTTTGGCAGTATCACCCACCGAAAGCTCGAAACGGTCCACAGGGGCTCCCATGGAACGGTAACAACGGACATCACTTACAGCGGGGAAAGAAATCTTAACAATACGGTCTTGCACCTCGGTCACAATGCCTAGTCCGAGTGCAGGTTCCGATTGACTTACATAGCGTTGGCCAATCTTGAAATTCATCATACCTCCCAAATTTAGTTTTTCTCTCGCCTCTCGTCTGTAGGGCGAAGCCCGTTCTCTCGTCTATTTCTACATTTACCTCGTATGATTTGGTACTACATAGATGAATCCGTCACAGACGGCGAACGACGCAAGGGTCCTTATAATATCGACGAGATTAGGGATTTTGTCAAGAACGAGACTATAAAAGACGAAACCTTGGTTTGGCACTCGGGAATGGAAGCCTGGGTCCAGTGGAAGGACACCGAAGAATCCAAGGAAACACTACTTTCCGAGGAAGAACAGATCAAGGCCGCGCTAGAAGCGATCATCGCCGAGCACAACAAGGGAAAGCGCTATGCCGGATTCCTTGTCCGGGGTATTGCCTACCTCATCGACAATATTATTTTATCCGCAATCGGTGTTTTAATCGTGATGCTGATGAGCAGTTTACAGCTTATCGACCTGAACACCCTCTCCGAAGCCATGAACGCCTATGTCGCAACCCCGACTTCCGAAGAGGCTCTTTCTAAGGTTTTCGACGTTCCTGGCGTACACCTGTTCCTTATCATTTGGGGAATCCTCCAGGCCATCTACTTTATCACCTTCACGACAATCAAATACGCCACCCCCGGCAAAATGCTCTTGAAGATCCATGTAGAAACCGCTAATGGCGAAAAAATGAACTGGGTGACTTCGTCGCTCCGTTATATTGCAAGCATCCTCACGCAGAGCACCCTGATGTTCTACGGACTCGGGTACCTCATCGTGATGATAGACCCCAAGCGTCGCGCCCTGCACGACCACATTGCACGAACCCGCGTCATCTACGACAATAAGAAGTAACGGGCGGCCTTCTGCAACAAAATCTAGGCATCTATTTTCAGTCAAAAATTTAACATTCCTTAGCCTTTCGACCAAAAACTTCATATATTGGTAGTATGAAGTTATTTGCAAGAATTTTATCTGTCCTTTTATTGCTAGTGGCGTTCGCAAGTGCCGACACCACGACGATTGCCCCAGCAGACACCTCTGCAAGCACAATTGACACCGCCACTAAAACGGTCGAAGGCAAAAAACATGCCGTCTGGATCAAGCTGGAAGGCGACGTGGAACCTTCCATGTACGATTTCTGCGCCCGAGCCATCGACGATGCGCTCCAGGAAAATCCGGACTACATCATCTTTGAAATCAACACCTTCGGCGGTCGCCTCGATGCAGCCTTCGACCTGGTGGACACCATCATGGCCGTCAAGGGGCCAGAAACCATCGCCCTCGTGAAAAAGAAAGCCATCAGCGCGGGTAGCCTGATCGCTCTCGCCTGCAAGAAACTCTACATGCTCGAAGCGACAACCATCGGCGACTGCGCCCCCATCGTGCAGGGTGGCGATGGCACTCCGCAGATTGTCGGCGAAAAAATCCAGTCCCCGCTCCGCGCCAAATTCAGGAACCTTGCCCAGCGCAACGGCTACCCGGAGCTGCTGAGTTCCGCCTTCGTGACACCGGAACTCGAAATCCTCGAACTCACCGCCACGCTCGACAAAGGCAAGAAATCGCAACGCGACACGGTGCTCATTATCGAAGGTGAAAAGTACGCCGTCCTCGACAGCGCCGCCAAGGCCTTCTGGGGCACCCCGAAAATCCTCGTGAAAGAAGGCGAACTGCTGACAATGACCGACAAGGAAGCCGAGGAACTCGGATTTTCCAAGGGGACCTTCAAGGACCGTGGAGAATTCGAAACGAGGCTTGCCATCGAAAGCCGCAGCGAAGTCGAAACCACCCTCGGCGAAGACATCGCCTCCGCCATCGCCGCCATTTCGGGCATTCTCCTGATTCTCGGCTTCGGCGCACTCTACATCGAATTCAAGACGCCGGGATTTGGCCTGTTCGGAATCATCGGCATCATCCTCATCGGCATCGTATTCCTCGGACAGTTCGCCCCGCAGCTCGACGGCTACATTCCCGCCATCCTGCTCGTGGCAGGCGTAGTGCTGTTCCTTGTCGAAATATTTGTAATGCCGGGAACATTCCTGTTCGGCATCGGCGGTATCGTATGCATGATCCTTGCGCTCGCGCTTTCGTTCGAACCCTCGGAAATGCCCGAATACGTTCCCGAAACCATCGAGACCACCTTTGACGCCACCCCCTGGCTACTCGGACTCCTTTACATGCTCTGTTGCGCGGGCATCGCACTCGTGTTCCCGATTGCGGCAAGCAAGTACCTGATTCCGCTTCTGCCCGAAGGCTGGACGCCCATGCTCAAGACCGATTTGGAAACCGCCGCCTCACCCACCGAAGCAGTGCAAGAAGTCTCCGTCGGCGACACTGGCACCGCAAAGACATTCCTGCGCCCCGTAGGCCAGGCAAGCTTCACGCTGCCCGACGGCTCCACCAAGCTGTTTGACGTACAGACGCATGGCGAAATCATAGAAGCCGGCCAGAAAGTCAAGATTGAATCTATTCAAGAAGGCCACATCTGGGTCGGACTAGACGCCTAGCACTACTTGTGCGGAGTCCAGGTCAGGTAATAGCGGGCTGCATCCATCTGTTGCGGCGTAAAGGTCGAATATTCCCAGTCGTTGACTCCTATCGGGAACATCACATAATGGCGGTCTGGGCACGAGTCACTATTGTGCCCATAATTCATGCATTCCGGAGTATCTCCGTAATCATCAAAGCCGCCTTCATCCGAAGTATGTTTCATTCCAAAGAAATGCCCCAATTCATGTAGCGCCGTACTTGCAATCATGTCGGATGAATGTTGAAATTCGCCCTTGAGGGCATGAGTCGCCATGGATATATAGTCGTTCGAAAAATAAAGTTGATCCTCTTCCAATCCATTATAAATATGTCCAGAAAGCGGAGAAAAACCGCCCACCGATTCCGATCCACCGATTTCATCGATAATGTAATAACCCAACACGAAATTGATTTCACCCTCGTGCCCAGGCCAATGCGCGAGCGAATCTAGCAAGCCGTGGCCCCCCGAAGTCCTCTTGAAAATCACATCTTTCGAATCAGGGAATTCTGAACCTATCACAGGGTGATCTTTCGCGTATAAAACATTCACTTTTTTGACGGTTATTCCTCCCGGATTCATAGCACGATTCAAGCGAAAGAGAATCTTGTCAGCCAATTCTTCTTCAGACAGGTCATCTTTTGTTCCCCGATACGATCCGGCAACAATCAAATTGACGTTAAAGCTCAGCGGATAATCTTTTCCATCTGTACTGGCGACAACAATATTCTTTAACGCCCCCTTGTACAGTGAGCCGTTTTCATAATACAGTTGAACCATTTTCAAATCATACGAACCGTCATTAACATCTTCAAACAGGTCGGATTCCAAGGGGAAATACAGCCGATTTCCCTTTTCAATCGGCTCAATCACGCGAATCACCTTTTGCACTTCCTCAAACGATTCAGAGTTTTCATCATAGAGATAAGATTCTTCAACAAACCCTAACAAATACTTTTGATTATCCGGCTTATCGAAACACACTAGGTATCCCTGAGAATTTTCTACCGGACCAAACGAAAAATTTCCATACTGTGGGATACCGGGTTCCCAGGAATTCACCATTACAAGTCTATTGGAATTACGCACAAAAGAGAATTTTCCCTCTTCTGGAACGGTATACTTTCCCGAATCGAAATAGCCGCGAAGACTACTCAGACTAGAATTCCATTTTTCAAATTTCCAGTCCCCGTCTCGATACTCAATTTCATCCGCACGCATCCAGATATCATCGTCTATGGAAGAACCCGATGCGACCTGCGAACAGCCAACAACGAATACAGAAAAAAAAGCCAATAGTGCAACGAACAAATTCGCTCTATACTTCATGAAATCAAACTCCTTCTCCTTTTCAATATAATCTCATTTTCAAGAGAAAAGAAGAAACCCCATAAAAAAACGCAAATTTCACCTAGAAACGGCCCTTTCCAGCTAAAAAATGGTATATTGAGCAAAGAAAACTTAATGGAGAAAAACAAATGGACACTCTTTTGATCACTGGAATCATCGTCGCGGCGATTGCCGTTATCGTTTTGCTCGCCTTTATCGGCAAGTTCTTTAGCCTTTGGCTTCAGGCATTGTTTTCAAAGGCGAACGTGAGCATTTTCCAGCTCATCGGTATGCGTCTGCGTAAGGTGCCGCCGCAGGTTATCGTGGAAGCGCGAATCCTCAGCTGCAAGGCAGGTCTCCCGGTCGACACAAACTTGCTCGAAGCCCACTATCTTTCTCGCGGTAACGTACTCCGCGTGATCCAGGCTTTGATCGCCGCCAACAAGGCAAACATCAAGCTCGACTTCAAGGAAGCAGCCGCCATCGACCTTGCCGGCCGTAACGTGCTCGAAGCCGTGCAGATGTCCGTGAACCCGAAGGTCATCGAAACCCCGAAGGTTTCCGCCGTGGCTCTCGACGGTATTCAGCTGCATGCCATTACCCGTATCACTGTGCGCGCAAGCATCCAGAAGCTCGTCGGTGGCGCCGGTGAAGAAACGGTCGTCGCCCGTGTGGGTGAAGGCATCGTGTCTTCCATCGGTTCTGCTCAGAGCCACAAGGAAGTGCTCGAAAACCCGAACATGATTTCCAAGAAGGTGCTTGCCTCTGGCCTTGACGCCGGTACCGCATTCGAAATTCTTTCTATCGATATCGCAGATGTGGACGTGGGCCAGAACATCGGAGCTATCCTCGAAACCGACCGTGCCGAAGCTGATAAGAAGATTGCTCAGGCAAAGGCCGAAGAACGCCGCGCCATGGCATACGCCGCCGAACAGGAAATGAAGGCCAAGGTCATGGAAATGAAGGCGAAACTCGTCGAAGCCGAAGCCCAGATTCCGATGGCAATGGCATCTGCCCTTCGCGACGGCAAGCTCGGCGTGATGGACTACTACAACCTGAAAAATATCGAAGCCGACACACAGATGCGCAAGGAAATCGGCAGCGCACCCGAGGCGAAGTAACCGACTGTAGGGCATTATGGAAACCCTCATTTTCATAGCCATCGCGGTCGTCATCACGATCATCCAGAAGAAGCTGGAAAAGACGAAGGAGCAACAGAACCAGTTGCCCCGCCACCAGGAACAGCATCGCGAAAACGGAGAATCAGATGATGATACGCAGGAAGCCGAACACCTGCCCCCGCGTTCGTTGCAGGACCTGATTCGTCAATTCGAAAATGCACAGCGTCAGGCTTCACAGGGCAACATTGAGCCGCCGACACCACCCGTACAAAAGCGTGATCCCAACAAGCCGCTGACACTTCGCGACATTGCCGAAGTCGTCATCGGGGTGGATTTCATCAACCTGGAATTTCTGATGGAAGAATTCGACGTTGACGAAAATACGGCCGCCGAAATGCTGATGGACCTGCAAGACCACCGCATCGTCGGTCACGACATGGGCGAAGGCGACTGCGACGTACTCGTGCACGACCTGGACGAACTCGACAATCTCTTAAGCCACGAGAAACGAGCCAAGCAAGAACGGGAATCCGCAAATCGCGAGCGACATGACAACGACGCGGAACGCGAACGCATTGAAGCCCGCCGCCAGGAACTGGACCGGCAGCGGGAACTCAACGCACTCGAAGAACGCGCCAAGACAGCCCGCGAATCTGCCGCAGCGATTTCCAACATGGATGCCGCCGAAGCATCCGCTGCAGGAATTCCGGCACCGCGCCGTGCGCCCCTTGTTTCAGCTAGGAGCCTAGCCGACGTGCGCAAAGGGTTCATCTGGGCAAAAGTCCTGGACGAACCCCGCTTCAAGCGCCGTTGGAGTGCGCAGTACCGATAAAATCAAATCATCTTCATATACGAAAAGGGCCTCTCTAAAGAGGCCCTTTTTACGTTGCAAGAGATTTTTTACACCGACGCAAGAAAACTCAAGAGTTTAATTCTTAGAGAATCTCGACAAGAATTGCGACAGGCGTTCATTTCCGGACTGGTTGAACACGAAATCAGGGGTTCCCTGTTCCACGATAACACCGCCATCCATAAAGATGACCTTGTCCGCAACATCGCGGGCAAAAGCCATTTCATGCGTCACGATAACCATCGTCATCTTATCTTCGGCAAGTTTCTTGATAATCTTGAGCACTTCGCCGGTAAGCTCCGGATCCAGCGCAGAGGTCGGCTCGTCAAAGAAAAGAATCTTCGGGTTCATCGCCAAGGCACGAGCAATGGACACACGCTGCTGCTGGCCACCGCTAAGTTCACAAGGGTACGCCTTTTCCTTCCCTTCGAGTCCCATACGCTTGAGCAAGGAACGCCCCATAGCGCGAGCTTCTTCACGGGAGTCTCCCAACACACGCACCGGAGCCAGGCAAAGATTCTGAAGCACCGTCAGGTGCGGGAACAAGTTGAAGTTCTGAAACACGAGCCCCGTCGAAAGGCGGATTTCGCGCAGCACCTTCGCCGACGCATACTTGACGGGAGCACCCTTTTCACCAGGCAACACCATGTCTTTGCCGTCCACCTGCACCAGGCCACCGTCCACCGTTTCGAGCTGGGTAATACAGCGCAACAAAGTGCTCTTGCCGGAGCCACTCGGGCCAATAATCGAAAGCACCTCACCTGCATTCAAATCAAACGAAATATCCTTAAGCACATTATAGTCGCCAAAGGATTTCTTGACATGTTCCACTTTCAGGATCGGCGCAGTATCATTCACATTTTCCATTCCACGCCTCACTTATAGTAGTTAAGCTTGCGTTCCAGATAAGCAAAAAGAACGCTCAGCAAAAGGTTTGCCACATAGTAGAATACGCCCGCCACGAACAGCGGGTAAATGCTCGCGTAGGCGGCCTGCTGTTTCTTGGCCAGCGCAAAAAGTTCCGTCACCGCAATCACCTGCGCAAGGGAAGTATCCTTTACCAGGGTGATGACCTCGTTCGCGCTCGCGGGCACCACACGCTTTACCACCTGCGGGAGGATAATGCGGAAAAACGTCTGCGAACGGGTCATGCCGAGCATGTAAGCAGCTTCGTACTGTCCCTTCGGAACAGACTGGATTCCACCGCGGAAAATCTCAGCAAAGTACGCCGCATAGTTTATCGAGAACGCCACAATCACCGCCGGGAAACGGTCAAACGAAAATCCGATTCCCGAATATTCGCTCAGGTAGTACGAACCAAAGTAAATCGCCACAATCTGCAACAAGAGCGGCGTTCCGCGCATCACCGAAATATAGAACGACACCGGGTAACGCACCACGCGCCACTTGCTCATCTTGAGTACCGCTATCAGGAGCCCAAGCGGTATCGAGAAAAGAAGCGTCAGCCCGAATATAGCGAGCGTCGTGCAAAATCCGCCCCAAAGAATCGGGAGTAAATTGCTCAAATCAGACATATTAACTCAGAGGCGCACTGCGCCGACCTCAAACCTCAAAGCTCCCTCCCGTAGGGAGCGAGCCCCATACCTATTTACCGAACCACTTGGCAAAGATTTCGTCGAACTTACCATCGGCCTTCATTGCAGCCAAAGTCGAGTTCACGGCGTCGCGCAGAGCCTGATCCTTCTTGCGGAAGCCGATTGCATAGACTTCATCCGACAGGCCTTCTTCAAGCACCACGTAATCCTTGGCATTCGTCACAATCCAGTACTTGGCGACAATTTCGTCGAGGAACACGGCATCGACACCGCCCTTGTCCAAATCCATCAGGGCCGTCTGGTTATCGTCAAACGGGACGATATCCTTGGCAGCCTTACCCGCTTCGGAAGCATCGAGTAATTTCTGGGCGGTAGAGCCATTCTGCACGGCAATCTTCTTGCCCTTGAGCGATTCGAGGTTCGCAAGCGACTTGTCCTTCACGGTGAAAATCATACGGTTCTTGAGGTACGGGTCGCTCAAGTTCATCGCAGCAGCGCGTGCGCTGTCCACGCTCATACCGTTCCAGATACAGTCAATCTTGCCGGTATTCAATTCCTGCTCCTTCGCGTCCCAGGAAATCGGCTGCGTCTTAAGCTTTACGCCCAGGCGAGCGCAAACTTCAGTCGCAAGGTCGATATCGAAACCCACGATATTGTTGTCCTTGTCCCTAAAGCCCATCGGCGGGAAAGAATCGTCGAGGCCGAGCACGAACTCGCCTGCAGCCTTCACCTTGTTCAGGGATTCATCGGCCTGAACCTTGGCAGGTTCATTCTGAGCCGATTCATTTTTCGCCTCGTTACAGGCAGAAAGAAAAGCGGCACAAGCGACCGCAGCAAGCATCGTAAAGATTTTCTTCATAAGAAGCTCCTTTTTGCAGAGAATATAGAAAGATTTCTACCGCAATCCACTCATCCGCTAAAAATAATAGGACGCTCCAAACTGAATATTCCATAGCCTTGCAGGGGTCGCCATCCTGTACGTCTCTCCTTCCTTAATTTCAACGACGCCCGAATGTTCAATGCGGGTCATGTCGAATGTAAGTCTAAAGCCAACCCCTATCATGTGCCGGCGGAAAACGGGAAACGTGATACCCGCACCACCCAACACGGAATAACCGAGTTTTTCTTGTTCAAATTCATGCTCGTCGTCGCCATCCTTATCCGTTATCTCGCCATCGAAATTAAAGACAATCTGAGCGCCCGCTTCTAGATACATATAACGAACAGGTCTCAGGCGCATCAACAACGGAAACGAGGCGCTGTAAACATACAAATAGTATTCTTCGATATCGTAAGTACCATAACCTTTCCATTCTTGTCGCGAATATACCTGCTTGTTCAGCCGGTGTTCCACAAAACGCATATCGGCCTCAGCGGCAAGTCCAAAATAATCGTTCAACATATACCAGGCGCAAACACCGAATTCCATTCCGAAGCCGGTACGTAAAACCGAGTTTTCCCACACTTCATTGCTATAGGAATCGAAAACGCCTTTCACGCGCTTGTTATTCCAGGCATTCGACAGCAAAACGGATAACCGGGGCCCCCAATAAAGCGATTTCGAAGAAGCTTCCGCCGGAGACCCTTCGACAGTCTGCGGCGTCGCAAAGGCATGTCCGGCCAAAGCAAACATGAGCCCCAAAACAAAGAAATATCTTTTCACACTTTTCATCTCGTCTCCTGCAATAAATATAATCATTTTGCGCAACAGGATACCCTTTTCAGTGAATTTATACTAATTTTAGATTAAAGGGTCAAGGAATTTTATATGAGAAATCTGTTCAGGCGCATTACCGTATTCATTTGCTCGTTCTTCTGGAGCAATAACATAAGGCCATGCAACCCCATTCGTTTTATCCGAAAATACTGGGCTCAGCTGGCTCTTTCATCCATCGCCATACAGGCCATCGCCTGCGCCTACGGTGGTGAAGACGGCTACGGCGGACAAATTTATCTGTGCAAGCCTCTATTTACCCTGCAAAAGAAATCCGACAAAAGCTACTCCAACTGTGAACAAGATATCGTCGACCAGCTGGTGATTGCAAAAGACATCCAAGACAATTTCAACAAGAGCTCCAGCGCCACTATCGAAGCCTGGAACGAGGCCATCGCCAACGCACGCGAAATCGCGGTAACCTGCGACATGAAGCACCTCAAGGCAGACACCACGCTCACAGGCTACATCTGCCCCGACGGGCGCACCCGCACCGTAGAAGAAGGCGAGCAGTACAATTCATACCGCTAACGCGGCATTTTTCTTTGGGCGTTTCCCACTTCGTGGGTCGGGCTATACTCGCTTCGCTCACGAAGCCTTGCTCCCTAAAAAGTCAAATAAAAAAGGCCCGCAAGTCTTCGCCCTACGGGTCACTATCCCTAACGCAATTTTACAGCACCCATTAGGAAAAACCGATTCTAGTCCTTTACGCAGCGAACAGAAAACCCACGATACTTGCTGTCGCGGGACAAGTCACCGTCGCCGAGATCCATATGGTATGCGTTGAAATTATTATAGTCCGTAGAACTCCAAAAGAACGCGAAGTAGCCTCTGTAATCGAAATAGCTACCGTCCTTGTATCCAGCAGGCAAAGCGGAAAAGCCGAATGCATTTTCGTTAGTAGAGGCGTTCGTAGAGGACCAACCACTTGTCGATTTGAGCATTCTTCCAGCCACTGATTTTCCTCCTACGGCAGAGAGTAGGCTTTCCCACTCATCTTTATTTGGTAAATGCCAGCCTTCGGGGCAAATGCCCTGAACCGGACCAGTCAGGCCGCAGTTTTTGCCATTACCGCAATTTAGCGGATTGTCCGCATCAGACGCAAGCTTCACCGAGTCAATAGCTGCCGCCCAGGAATAAAGGCGACCATATTTTGTGCAATTATTCCAATCGTTATTATAGCACCAATTTCCTTTTCGCATACTCGGGTAGGTTGTACTGTCTGAATAGTTTAGGTTTTCTGCCATCCAGGTTTGTGTCCCTATGGTCACGATTTTGTAGGTCTTGAGGTCCCTTTCATCAATCATTGATCCATATTCACCAACAAACTCAATTTTTGCTTTCCAC
Organism: uncultured Fibrobacter sp.; assembly: GCF_947166265.1. Classification (NCBI taxonomy): domain Bacteria; kingdom Pseudomonadati; phylum Fibrobacterota; class Fibrobacteria; order Fibrobacterales; family Fibrobacteraceae; genus Fibrobacter; species uncultured Fibrobacter sp. Next base: position 55,121 of record NZ_CAMVDO010000018.1, read on the forward strand.
AAGCTATTATTACACAGATATAAAGAATCTTGCGTCGCAGATAGGTGTTTTCTTATTTCACTCCTCGTTGTGTAGCTGACACATCCTTTATTAAGTGATATTTCTAGAGAATTCGCAATTCTGAATGTATCTGCATCACACACATACTTATTTTCGGCAACAACTTCTCCATCTACAATTGCACCATCTTTTGTACAAACTTTACCATAAGTATCAGAAGACAGAGTATCCGCAAGACCCCAATAGTAGTCATACTCCCACTCGCCTTGGTTATAATAGCTTTTTCGCTTACATATGTAGCACGTATCACCAGATTTCCCTACCGTTTTATATCTTTTTTGGGTACATGCTCCAAGATCATTTTCAATTCGACCTCGACTTGCGCGCCACACGTTATTTTCCCAAACATAATACTTATCAGAATTTACATTTCCTTTTTTCACGTCACCATCTTTTCCGGAGCTCCAGCCGTAAGTATCATACTCCTGTTCTGTAGATTCTACCCATCCTTTCGCTTTACATGTATAATAAATGGCTCCTGATTTAGCAACCACATTAATTCGACTTTTGACACATGCCCCTATATTATTTTCAATGTCGCTAGCAGATGCTCGCCATTTACCATCAACAGAGACATAATAATTGCCAAGTTCGCCCTTTCTAACTTCGCCATCTGCCGAGGCAGACCAACCTAGAGTTTCATAAGCAAGCAAATCAACGCTGTTCCAAATTTTATTCCGGCAAACATAATACTCACTATTAAATGTACCCTTATCATTCTCCCGACTAGTCACACACACGCCCAAATTATACTCAATTTCATTAGCGCTTGCTCTCCATACTCCGTTTTCATAAACATAATGGTTAGTTGCAACAACGCTCCCTTCTTTCATTTCGCCTTCGGTTCCGGCTTTCCAACCATAGGTATCATACTCAATGGCAGTCGCTTCAGTCCAACTTCCAGATTTGCAGATATAATACACATCGTTCAACTTTTCAACAACCCCTTTGTTTGAAGCGGTGCAATACCCAAGGCCATATTCTTCTGCGGTTATCTGTTTCCAGCTCTTATTTTCGCAGATGTAATACTTGCCATTTTGCAAATGCTTTTCGCCGTCTTTCTTCGTCACACATGCGCCAAACTCATATTCCATATCGTCAGCTGCAGCACGCCATGCGCCATCTACATACACGTAGTGGTTTGTTGCAGTGACGGAGCCTTCTTTCACTTCGCCTTCGGTTCCAGCCTTCCAGCCGTAGGTATCATATTCAAGAGCAGTAGCAATTCTCCAGTTGTTCGATTTGCAGATGTAATAGGCAGTCACGGGCTTCGCAACTTCACCTTCGCGGCTTTCGACGCAGGCGCCGAGAATTTCTTCAACGGCGTTTTTGGCTGCACGCCAGGCACCATTTTCATAGACATAGAACTTATCCTTGTTAACCTTACCCGCGCGAACTTCGCCATCATCACCCTTGCCGAACCCGTCGGTATCGTATTCAAGCACAGTCGCAGTACGCCAGCTATTGTCTTCGCAGATAAAGTACGTCGTATCAATTTTTGCAATCTCCCCTGTACGTTTTGAGGTGCAGAGTCCCAAGGCAGTCTCGTTCTTCGCGACAGTCCACTTGCCATCTTCAAACACATAATACGTAGCCGTCACATCGCCTTTCTTGACATCGCCTTCTTTACCGTCTTTCCACTGGTAGGTATCCTTTTCGATATCCGTTGCCTTCTGCCAGCTGGTTCCCTTACAGATGTAGTGGACATTGTAGTTCTTGCTCTTTGAGTTCTTGTTTTGCGCAATTACGCCGGACCTTGTCGAAGAGCAGCCGCCCAGTTCGTAGGCATTGTTCCAGTAAATAGTCAGGTAGTTTTCGTAGGCAGGAATGTCAAGAATGTTCCAACTCTTCACGTTCGCACGGATCGAACCGCCGTCAAAGCCTTCCGCCCAGTCCGCCATGTCCGCTTTCATCTGCCCGTTGTTCCATTCTCCGTCCTCAGCCAAATCGCTCTTGAAACTGCCAATCGCATTTTGGATTTCGGTTTCAGTCCTGTCGCCAATGAAAAGCAACGAAATCGCCATCAGGGTGGCGTTCTCCCCATAACTTTCGCTGGTAGAAGGCACGAATGTCTTCAAGTCCTCAGAATACTCCACCGAAGTGGCAAAACCGAGCGCCGTCATAATTTCAAAGTCGGCCTGTTTCTTGGCCGCAAAAACGCTATAGCCATCGTTGACAAGCTTTGCGGCGCGATCATATTCCAAGTGTGTAAGCAGATTGATATTCACTTCCGTTCGTTTGCTCAAATCGGTCAGCACACGGAGCGTCATGGAATCCTTGGAATATTCGCCACTGACTTCGTTGCGCCACAGTCCACGAACTTCAAGCACCGCGTAAGGATAAACAAGATTCACCTTTGGAATCACAAAGTCGCCCTTGTTGCTGGAAATTTCGTCATTGTACACGCGACCAGAATACACGAGGGAATCGTTGCGCAGAAGGACTTCGCGGAGTTGTAGCGGAGAGTTGAACTTGAACGGTCCCTTCTGTGCCGCACCAAGAATGGAAGCGTTCTTGACAATGTATCCATCGGCGGTCTCCGGATTCCACTTTTCCGTATCGCAGGCGAAGAAGACGGAGTCTTTCTTGACTAAGACACGTTGTTTTGCATTGCCTGCATTACACCTTGGCAAATCTTCCTTTGTCTTGACAATTTCGTAACCCAAATAGACGGTATCCTTAATCCAACCATTCGCCTTGCAAGTGTAATAGGTGGAATCGGCTAACACTAACGCGCGAAGCCCAAAATCAACGGAATCGCATGGGCCCAAAGCATTCTTTGTTTTCACCTCGATGTAAGTTGCCTTCGCAGAAGAACTGGAATTACAGTCACCGCAAAGCGGGTCATCGACAACGGAGCTGCTTGAGCCTGCGACGGGGTCCACAACATTAGAATCACCCGGCACCTCAACGGAGTCTGCCCCAGACGAAATTGCAATGCTAGAACTTGATTCAGGTCGCGTCGTGATGTCAATCCAATCATTGTTCAAGCATAGGTACTCAATGGACTTGTCCAGTACGAGAACCGTGTCACCTTTGCGGTCAGTGGTACAGGAACCGAGGTCATAGATGGTCGGAACCTCGCGTGGAGGAATTTCAACAGCATTATCATCACTACCGTCATCACCACAAGCGAACAGAACCGCACAGCTAGAGATTGCCGCACTTGCTTTCAGCAGGTTCACAATGACACTTTTGCTAGATGCGAATGTATTTGCAATTCTATTCCAAACCATGAAAGCCTCCATCGGCAAATACCCTAGGAAAATTTGCACTTAAAAAATAAATTTATAACTCGGAATAAAACGAGCGTAAGGGAAATATGTTCCTTGTTTTTAACCACAAAGGGACGCATCGCTGCAGTCCACTTTTTGTAATACAGGTTATTTCTTTTCAGAGATTACCTGAAAATCCTTATAGATTGCGGAATCCGCTATCCACTTCAACAAAGCCCTACAACCGCGATAAATGAACAAGCCTTTTTCATTCCAGTCTCCTGTTTTGTTAGAAAGATAAGAAAAAGGGCCGCATCGCTGCGGTCCCTTTTATAATGCTTTGGTTCCTATCGGGGCTACGCCCCTCCAGGATGACACAGGAAAGGTCGGTGAGCCTGCCGAACCGACTATTCAGTTCACTTCGGCAAGCTCAGTGAACTTGCTAGTCCTTACCATAAACCTTTTCGGCGTAGGTCACGGTAGCGCCGAGGTATTCGCGGTTCATCTTGGCGATGTAATCCACGGTGATACCCTTCGGGCATGCGGCCTGGCATTCGTAAAGGTTCGTGCAGTTGCCGAAGCCTTCCTTGTCCATCTGGGCGACCATGGCGAGCACACGCTTCTTCGCCTCGACCCTATGACGACCGTTCGCGCTAGACGCATAAAAAAAACTCTAATTAGCGCTCACTCTCGCCAACACGACTCGTCAATACGAGTCGCTTTTGGCTCACAGCCTGCGGCAAGAAGCTGAGGTGAGACACCTTCGCAGAAACGAAGAGCATCGCGGAAGCGTTCTTACAGGCAGCCACGCAAGCACCGCAACCGATACAAGCGGCAGCGTCAAAGGCGCGGTCGGCATCAGCCTTGGGAACCGGGATCACAGATGCTTCAGGAGCGGCACCGGTGTTCACGGACACGAAACCACCGGCAGCGATGATGCGGTCGAAAGCGGTACGGTCCACGGCGCAGTCACGGATAACCGGGAATGCGGCGGCGCGCCACGGTTCGATCACGATGGTGTCGCCATCCTTGAACTTCCTTTTTCCCCTTCCTTGCCCTGCTTCATCTGTTCTTCGTTCACAATGTCGAGCATTTCCAAGAAGGACATGTCCGGAGAAACATCGTTGATCTTGACAGTTTCGAACTGTCCCTTGGTCTTGGCATCCTTCTGACGCCAAATCTTCAAAGTCAAATTCAGTCCGCCGCCGCTGACGCGGCATTTTCTTTTGTGCGTTCCCCACTGGCATGGGTCGGGCTATATTCTGGGGGCAATCGGCTGCGCTTTCGCTTGCCGCTCACCTCCCAGAACCAAGCCTCGCTACGCGAGTCTTGTCCCCAAGGGGTCACTATCCATAACGCAGATGCAAATGTAACACAGCTATTTCAAATTCTCAACGAACGAATTCAAAAGAGCTTCGCTGATATGTCTTTTGGACAACCGAAGGATTTCGGCGCAAGCCAAGGCTTCCTCTTTATTCAGCAAACCGTTCTCATTGGCAGCAATCAAGATGCCTATCGTTCCGGTAATACGGAGTTTCATCGTCGTGGCGACGTGCCTTGCACGAACTTCATCCACAATCAAAAGGTCACTCTTGTTTTCGTCGGAATAAACGATAGCTTCACTTTCGCCAAGATCCAAGCCAGTTACACGCATCAACATGCAAACTGCTTGGCTATTGCCAACAGACACTTTTTTGAAAAACTCACAGGATTTCACCTGTTCAGCTTCGTCCCAAAATTCCTGATTTGAAGTTAATTCTTCATAAACAGCCTCTGGAAGAAGGACTTCGCCAAACAATTTTCCAAGAATGTCAAGACGATTAATTTTAAGGAAAGAAATTATCGGAGTTGCATCAGATACGACAATCATCCTTACCTCTTGGAAAGGAGTTCCATAACGTTGGCAGCATCCTGCTCGGCTTCTTCCCAACTCTGATCGATATAGGGAATACCTTCGCTCCCATAAAGTTCAATTAGTTCCCATTTGGAGATACCCAAAATTTCGGCAGCACGACCATGGGAAATGGTCTCGTTCTTGATAAATGGATACAACAGCAACGCATTGCGGCGGAGTTCGTCGCTCTTGTTATCGCATACCATGAGGTCTGCAATATCTTCTGGAATGTCCATTGTTACTGTCGGCATGGAAAACCTCCACTACCAATATATATTTTTATCAAGAAAAAGGCAACCCCGCCAGTTTAAGCAACGCCGTTAGATGCAGTTCCTTGAGAATTTCTTCTGCAGAGTAACGCTTGGCGGACACTACAGTTTGTTGTTCCGCCTCGTGCAACTTGGCATAAATTTCTTCTTCAGATTGGTGTTGGGCATCTGTTTGCATACGTTTGCGGCAACTAAAAAATTTTCATAAGGAGTCTCATTCTTTTATGCATCTAACAGCCTGCCAAAAACTTGTATTGCCAACTTCTGCAATTCGTTCAATACTCAATGATCTCATAAGAATCGAATTTTTCATAGTAGTTGACGAATACACCGCTCCCATATGAAGACGATCACAATCCGTTATATTTAGACAAAAACCAGATGGAAGAGCAGCAAATCCACAATCATTAGAACCAACGCCCCTATTTTCATTCCATAGACCATTGATTTTGAGTTGAGATGCGGCCTCTTCTTTATCACTGCTCATATTATTCAAAAGTTTATTAAAATCTTCCTCACTTGGCATACGCCATCCTTTGGGGCAAATCGCAGGAATTATGTCAACATCAAAAGTTTCATTTTGATTTCCATTTAAACGCAAGGAATACAACCTACCATAAATTTCACAATTTTCAGGATTGTTGTCATAGCACATGCTATACTCTACATTATAATTCAAATTTTTTGCCATCCAAACCTGGTCTCCAATGGTAGTATACTCATACACCTGACCATCACGAGCATCTACAAATGTCCCTCGATTGGGTTCACCGTATAAATTTGTACCGGTATCTGGGCACACTTCGCTAGCACTCCATTTATCATCCGCATCCGTCGTGCAGGCGATCAACACAAACTGAAAGACAATCACAATTAGTAGTATATTTCTTTTCACTTTATCAACCTTAATTAAAAATTCATTCTCGCAAAATATAGTTTTTCATTCATACTTTGATATATCTTCTGAGATTCACCTCCCCCACCATAAAAAAAGAGAACTGCCGTTAAGCAGTCCTCTTTTTAATGCTTTAGATTGCTTCGTCGCCTTACGGCTCCTCGCAATGACGTGTTAATCGGCGACGCTCACCCCTCAAAGGGAGCGGAGCGACCGACCTCACACCTCATACCTATTAGTCGTTCGCCAAGTTGCTACGCAACTTGCCGCAAGACTCGCGGCGCCTTGGTCATGAGCAAGCGAGCTTGCTCGCGACGCTCGGCTTGCTAGTCCTTGCCATAAACCTTTTCGGCGTAGGTCACGGTGGCGCCGAGGTATTCGCGGTTCATCTTGGCGATGTAATCCACGGTGATACCCTTCGGGCATGCGGCCTGGCATTCGTAAAGGTTCGTGCAGTTGCCGAAGCCTTCCTTGTCCATCTGGGCGACCATGGCCAAGACGCGCTTCTTTGCCTCGACCTTGCCCTGCGGCAAGAAGCTGAGGTGAGAAACCTTCGCAGAAACGAAGAGCATAGCGGATGCGTTCTTACAGGCGGCCACGCAGGCACCGCAACCAATGCAAGCGGCAGCGTCGAAGGCGCGGTCGGCATCAGCCTTGGGAACCGGAATCGTGGAAGCTTCAGGAGCGGCACCGGTGTTGACGGAAACGAAACCACCGGCAGCGATGATGCGGTCGAAAGCGGTACGGTCCACGGCGCAGTCACGGATAACCGGGAATGCGGCGGCGCGCCACGGTTCGATCACGATGGTGTCGCCATCCTTGAACTTGCGCATGTGAAGCTGGCAAGTGGTGGTCGCATGGTCAGGACCGTGCGGCATACCGTTGATGACGAGAGAGCACATGCCACAGATACCTTCGCGGCAGTCGTGGTCGAAGGCGAAGCCTTCCTTGCCCTGCTTCATCTGTTCTTCGTTCACGATGTCCAGCATTTCCAGGAAGGACATGTCCGGAGAAACATCGTTGATCTTGACAGTTTCGAACTGTCCCTTGGTCTTGGCATCCTTCTGACGCCAAATCTTCAAAGTCAAATTCAGTCCGCTCATTATTTGTAGCTCCTAGTAGCGAGGTGGACGTTATCAAAGGTAAGAGGTTCCTTGGAAAGTTCCGGTGCGACACCGTCGCCCTTGTATTCCCAGGCACCCACGTAGCAGAAGTTCTCGTCGTCGCGCTTGGCTTCGCCTTCCGGAGTCTGGCTTTCTTCGCGGAAGTGGCCGCCGCAAGATTCCTTGCGGTGCAGGGCGTCGAGAGTGAGGACTTCGGCGAATTCGAGGAAGTCAGCCACGCGGCCGGCACGTTCGAGGTTCTGGTTGAAGGAACCTTCGGAGCCGAGCACGTTGACGTTTTCCCAGAATTCGGCACGGAGGGCCGGAATCTTCTCGAGAGCGGTCTTCAGGCCGGCCTCGTTACGGGCCATGCCCACGTATTCCCACATGATGTTACCGAGTTCACGATGGATATCGTTAACAGTGCGGTGACCCTTGATGGAGAGGAGCTTGTGGATGCGTTCTTCGGTCTGCTTCTTGCAGTCTTCGAACGCGGCATCGGATTCGGAAACCTTCTCGAGCTTGGTGCCCGCGAAGTAGCCGCCGATGGTGAACGGAATGACGAAGTAACCGTCGGAGAGGCCCTGCATCAAAGCAGATGCGCCGAGGCGGTTTGCACCGTGGTCGGAGAAGTTGGCTTCACCGAGAACGAAGCAGCCCGGAATCGTGGACATCAGATCGTAGTCCACCCAGAGGCCGCCCATGGTGTAGTGGATGGCCGGGAAGATACGCATCGGGACCTTGTACGGGTCTTCGTCGGTAATCTTTTCGTACATCTGGAAGAGGTTGCCGTACTTGGCAGACACACCTGCAACGCCCATGCGCTGGATAGCGTCGGCGAAGTCGAGGTACACAGCCTGCTTGGTGTTACCCACGCCGAGACCTGCGTCGCAGACCTGCTTGGCGTTACGGGATGCCACGTCACGCGGAACGAGGTTACCGAAGCTCGGGTACTTTTCTTCGAGGTAGTAGTAACGTTCTTCTTCCGGAATCTGGTCCGGGCTGCGGGTGTCGCCAGCCTTGCGCGGAACCCAGATACGGCCGTCGTTACGGAGAGATTCGCTCATCAAGGTGAGCTTGGACTGCAGGTCGCCGTGGCGAGGAATGCAAGTCGGGTGAATCTGCGTGTAGCAGGGGTTAGCGAACAGAGCGCCGCGCTTGTAGGCACGGAAAGCAGCCGTCACGTTAGAGCCCTGGGCGTTGGTAGAAAGGTAGTAGACGTTACCGTAACCACCGGTGCAAAGGCACACAGCGTCACCCACGTGGCTTTCAAGTTCGCCAGTGATGAGGTTACGGACGATGATACCGCGAGCCTTGCCGTCGATCACGACGAGGTCCATCATTTCGCGGCGGGGGAACATCTTCACCTTACCGGCGGCAACCTGGCGCATGAGAGCCTGGTAGGCACCGAGCAAGAGCTGCTGACCCGTCTGACCGCGAGCGTAGAACGTACGGGAAACCTGCGTACCACCGAAGGAACGGTTGTCGAGGAGGCCACCGTATTCACGACCGAACGGAACGCCCTGAGCGACGCACTGGTCGATGATGAGGTTGGAGTTTTCAGCCAAGCGGTGCACGTTGGCTTCGCGAGCGCGGAAGTCACCGCCCTTCACGGTATCGTAGAACAGACGGTAAACGGAGTCGCCGTCGTTCTTGTAGTTCTTGGCAGCGTTGATACCACCCTGGGCAGCAATGGAGTGTGCGCGACGGGGGCTATCCTGGATGCAGAAAGACTTGACGTTGTAACCAAGTTCGGCGAGGGATGCAGCGGCAGAAGCACCGGCAAGGCCAGTACCCACCACGATCACCGTGAACTTACGCTTGTTGGCGGGGTTCACGAGCTTGAGTTCGAACTTATGCTTGGTCCACTTTTCTTCGATGGAACCACCGGGGATTTTAGAATCAAGAATCATTAGTGGTCTCCTTAAATTTCAGCGTTAAAAGAAACTTCTACTTCGCCAACAGAAGGAATCACGAAGGCGGTCTTGGCGGCAGCCTTTTCCTTCTGCTGCTGTTCGTACTGCGGCTGGAGGCTACGAGACTTTTCAATCAGAGCCTGCGTACCCGGCTGGTTGCCGAGGTAGAAAGCGGCAACAGCGGTGATACCGAAGCCGAGGGCAACGATAACGCTGTAAGCGATACCGGCGATATCGATAATCGGGGTCCACTTCTGGTGAGCGATACCCATGGTCTGGAAAGCAGAAGAAATAGCGTGGAAGAGGTGCATACCGATCACGAACATGCTAACCACGTAGAAAGCAGCCCAAGCCGGGTTTGCAAACATCTGGATGGTGGTGAGCCACATGTCGCGGACGATTTCGCCCTTGTCGTTCATGTAGAGGTAGTGTTCGCCGAACTTGAGCATCATGAGGTGCTGCACGAGGAACACGAGAATAAAGAGACCGGACCAGATCATGGTGAAGGTTGCGAAAGTCTTCTTACCCTTGCGAGCATTGATTTCGTAATCGATGCCACCGCGAGCCTTCTTGTTTTCAATCTTCAGCGTAACGGCGAGGAAGATATGAATAGCGAAGGCGGCCACCAGCACCAGTTCAATGAGGTAAATCATCTTCACCGGGAAGTGGAGCGGGTTGAATCCGGTCAGGAATTCGGTGTAGGCATTGTAGGATGCCTGAGCCGCAGCCTGATCGAAATTCAGAAGCTGGAAGTTACCACACATGTGGCCGAAGATGAAC
>NZ_CAMVDO010000019.1 GCF_947166265.1 uncultured Fibrobacter sp.
TCCATTGGAAAACCCGTCGCGACATTGCGACGGGCTATCCCATTATAGAGTTTTTCTTGACCGTTTGTGGGATGGCTCTGTTCGACCGGAACGGTGGCTCCGCATTTTCCGGAAGGGTGGCTCTCTAGCACCGGACTCGTGGCTCAAAGTACGCCGGAATAATCACGTTTCCATTCTTTGTTGTTTTTCGCTATTAAATCATCTAAAGCATCTTTTTTATTTTGCTTATCTTCAAGTAATTTTTTCTTTTTCGCATTTTCTTTTTTGTATTCAGCATTCAAAGATTTATCATATCTTTTTCTCTTATGTAAATCACTAATTATTTTGTTTTGCTGACGCCATTCTTCTAGAACCAATTCGTATGCATCTCGTTCCTTCTTTACAGATTGTTCACTATACACAAATTTTGATTCAGACTTGTATCTTTGTAGTTGATCATAATCCGCCTTAATAATTAATTCCAATTCATCATATAAAGGCCCAAGCATTTTTCGTAAAGCTGTATTAATTTTTATAGCGTTACCTAATTCTTCTTTTTCTTCATCTGATAATTTCGACTCCTCTTTATCGTAGGCTATACGATTTGCAAACCATTCCCAATGTTTTTGAGCAAGAGTATCAAGTTTCGTGTCGAAATCATCTTTTTTCCCAATATAAATCATTTATTCCTCTCAGCAGATTTTATTTTTTGCAAAAGCAATGATTTCAATATAGGATTGCCAATTCGATTTACAAAGGAATAATCTATAGAAAGCGGACGATTTTCTTCTTTACACTTTTTCATGTCATTAATAATCTTAGTAATTTGATTCTCTACAAATCCACCTATAGAACTTTCTAAGAAAAAACCATCCTTCATAATATCGTAAATATTTCCACCAAAACATCTTGTCGGATTATAGTCACATTTCACATTTGAGAAGAAACCTGATTTTTCTTGTATTCTTTTCATTTTTAGAATGCTTTCGTCTGCAAAATCAGATAACATAAATGGAGAATGAGTCGCTATAAAAAGCTGAAGATTCAATTTTATTCCAAAAGAATCACTCATAGCATCAAGACTTTCTAAAAACTTTGTAAACCATATTCTCTGCCATTCAGGATGTAAGCCTCTATCAACTTCATCTAAAATCAATAAATAATTAGACACTTCTGTTGGATTTTTACTTTTCTTTATCACATTCCAAAAACGGGAAAAGAACTGCATATATTCATATTCTCCGGCACTCATTGGAAAATCTATCGTAACAGGCATAAATATAAAATACGGATTTATCCTTCTTAAATATTCACGAAATTTAAAAACTTGTTCATAATTATTTTCCAAATTATACATAACAGCATCTACTTGTACATCATTTTCAAAATAAACTTTTCCTAAATTGGCTACTTCCATTAATTTCGCAACATTTTCATAAACTGTTGGGTACGTTTTTTGCATATATTCAGCAATAGATCCTGCAAAAATATCTTTAGTATCATTGCATTCCTTTTCACAAACGCCTAGCCACGCAACTAACAACATTTTTTCAAAAAAATTTTTAACTCTATTTCTTAATACAGTTAAAGAAAGGGAATTGAAATATTCTTTCCCTTCAAACTTCTTGTTTTCTAACAACTGTTCAATCTTTCTGCCAATTGAAGTATCATCAAATGTAAAAATCAATCTTGGAGGAATATTTATCATTTTCCACAAAAAAGAATCACCTATATCATCTTTTATTTTGGAAAAATCAATTAAAAAATCAATAAGAACATTTTCTTCTTCTAAGCAAAATCGATTAATAGAATCATTATGTCGTGTACGCATAAGATAGTTTTTTCGCATATTAATGAGATTGCCTGTTCTAACAAGTTCATCGTGATATCTTGAAAAGTCAGATGAATATATAATTGTTTTAAAAAAAGGAAGATTTTTAATTTGCTTATAATTGCAAAGGCATTCGCATCCTTTTGCATAATAAAAAAGTTCATCTTTTTCCTCCCAAACAACAACATAAGATGAAATCATATTGAGATTATTGCCAGAAACTATATTTCCAATTAATTTCAACAACGAAGATTTACCAGTTCCATTTTTACCAACAAATACTTTCAAATCTTGAATTTTATCTGAATATTCTATAAGATCTTTATTCAGAAATACATTCAAATCATAAAGTTTTCTTCCATCTGAATCCCACTTGTATTCAAAATGATACTTCGATGACAAATCAACTCCTAAATTTTCAAACAGAAATCTATTTTCATGATTCATGAAATCTATTTCTTTATATTTTTCAACCCAGAAAAAAACCAATCTTTTCATTTCATTCTCCACATTTAATTGTTATTCAATTCCATAATAATCTTCAATAAGAACACATCCCATTCAATGCAGCCTAAATTCATCCAAAAGCCATGCGGCCTGTTCATCACCTGCATCTACCAAAGTCTCTAAAATTCTTTCATATGCATCTGTTAAATTCTTGTCTTTCTTTATTTCGTCCGAATATTTAACAAAAGCAGCCGTTATAATAACATTTGCAATCTGCATTGTCTCTTTCAGCGGACCTGAAATAGAAGCTGCTTCTTTAGCCTCTTTCAAAGACACATCTATCGCATCAAGAATCTCCGGCAACAACTCTTCTTCATTCAAATTACATATGCCATAAAATATTTCTTCTATAGCGTACTTACCATACTTCTTTAACTGTTCATTAATAAAATATTTGTCTTGGTACGAATATTTAACTTTAAATTGCTTTGGATTTTGAACATAAGAACTTCTTAAGCAGAAGCAGAGAGCCTTATAGAAGAATCGTTTTAACGATTCATTTGAAAGGTTCTCCACCTTTTGCCCGATATATAGCATCTTCTTCTTTATATCATTTCTTTTTTCAGGATGGTCGCTGTTATCAAAATATGCACATTGCATATACTTAAAAATATCCGAATAAAGACGCTCTGTTTCATTTAATAAAATAGGATAATCAATATCGTCAAACAAAAGATTTATTGCGGCATAATCGTCTGTATTTTTTTCCACAATCTCACGACGCAATAATTCTTCAACTTCATCCCTTTGGCGGAACTGTAATAATTCTTCCGCTCCATTGCGATTTTGAATTTGTCCCCAAATGCGGATCATGCATTTCAAAATTTCTTTAACAACTTTAGCAAAAAGAGAATCCTTAAAATCTAAGCCGCAATTAGCAACAAAACACAAAGTGCTAATATCATAATCATCTATATTGAAATCTGTAATTTCAAGAGGATCTTCCTCATATAAATATCTGCGAATGATTTCATCCTTTTGGCTATTATAAGCAGGCAGAGACTTTTCTCGGAAAATCCTATCAGCATACCATAATAAACGATGCATATTAGGCGAATATACAAAATCACCTTTTTCTTTTTTTAAATATTCAGCATTATATTTTTGATGATTCATCTCATCTTTAGCAAGCATTAAAATGGTATTAAAGAATGGTCTCGCAATATCTCTACAGCCCTCATAGCACAGAATTCTTTTTATAGTCTTTGATAATTCAAGTATTATTCCATTGTTTTCTTGGAATGTAAGAATGTCCAACATGAGTTTTTTTATTTCATTCTTTACCTGTATTGAAATATCCATTCTTAATTGCACCCATAGGGCACCAACAAGATTATTGTCACTTACAAACGATTCTCTTTTTAAATATTTTCGTATTCCATCAATCCATATACGGCAAAGATAATCTCTTCGATTTTGATTTAATTTTATGTCCGCTAATGCACAAAATATGAGTTGTATGGTTTTATTTTCAGTTTGCAATTTGAAATAAGCATCTTTTTTAGACTGTTCAATAGCGTAATCAATTGTTGCATTTATCAATTGGTTGTTTATATTATCCTTGTCTTTTATCGCCTCTGTATAATTGGTTAAAAATTTTCTAATAGGACCATCACACTCTTTATATTGCTCTACTAATTTCTTCGCAGCTCCTTTAATTTGATGCTTAGATCCCTTTGCAACATCGCTCTTTTCTTCAGTATAAGCACACCCTTCCATAATTTGAATTTGAAGATATCGGTCTGCTTCTTCTGCATTATTATTTGTAATAGAATAGAGATAATCACAAATTTTTTTACATTTTCCTTCAACCATATCTTTATGTATTTGCCTAGAGATTCGAACATAGTCTCTCAAGCAAATATCGCATTTTTCATCAAGTTCATACCTATTCTTTAATAAGGGAACACCCATAATTGCCTGTGAGATTTGTCTTTCTAATATTTTTTGCGGTTCATCTTTGTGGTGCAACGAACTGCGGCTAATATCCCACCATATCAAATCCATATTCGTCGCTAAATCAACTGCATAACCAGGCAATTCTTTTAAGAAATGAAGCCCTATATAATTGATTATAGACAACAATGCAACATTATTTGAATTTTTGTATATTTCAAAACGAATTTTATCTGCAAATCTATAGAAAGAATCATCCTTTCCATCATTTACTATTTCTAATAATTTTATTATTGTTTTCTTTAACAAATAAATAACATCACTCAGGAGCAAAGGAATTTCATATTCATGAGTAGCGCAAATCCATAATTTTGGATGTCCCCAATAAACTTTTTTTGAACCAGAATCAACAAAAGTAAGCTTTATCTTTTTTACTTCATTCGGTTGAACCGATGCAAAATATGATACCGAAGAATTAACAAAATCAACAGTCCAATAAAAAGCTTTCCAAAAATCACATTTTAGAAGAAATGCAAAAAAGAGATTCTTCATCTCAATTGGGTCCTCATCAGAAAAACCCGATGAAAAGTTATAATCCCTGGCACAATGGCTCAAGCCAAATTGTTTTTCTTTTTCGCGACCATAAAAATCGTCCTGAGGATTATAATCGAATGACAACCACAATTTTTTCGCTAATCGGCCCATTTCGTCAGGCAAAACCTTAACTAAAGTAAATTCACATTCTTTTATAGTCCATTCAGCTATATTTTCTGAAAAACGCTGTCCACTACGATCTTCGCTTTGTTTTTTTTCAATTATTTCGGTAATAAAGGCTTTTATCCAATCCTTAGATGCATCCGCCATTCTATAGATTGCACGTAATAAAGGCTTTATCGCTCTAGGGATGTCCATGCCCCAATATTCAGATTTGTCATTTCTCTTTTCAGCTACATAATGTTCTAAAATTTTGCAAGCCGCTTTTGATGTTTCCAAATCTCTATTTTCAGATTTTGAGTAATCATCGCAAAGTTTGACAACAGATTCTCGATCAGCATCATATGATTGATTCTCAGAAATTAAACGAATTAAGCATTCTCTCGCCTTGCCTGTAGGAATCAACTGTAAGAAATGGTAACCTGACGCCGACACAAACGGTTTAGCATCAAAAGCGTATAGATTTATAATTCGTATGAATTCTAATAAAAAACCAGAACTCAAAAGTTTTGTATAATAATCATAAAAGAAATCTTGGCAGTATTCAGATTTAACGATTCCTATTATTGTTTGACCACGCCAATTATCATCGCCATCTAGCTTGAAGACTAATTGATAAATAAATTTTTCTCTAGAATCTTTAGCAAAGATTTTATTAGAGATCCATATTTGATATCTTCTATATGCACACCGACCAAAATCCTTTATCGCATTGAAAAAAGTGGCATATTCTCCATTACATTCATCAAACAATCGATCAAACTTTATTTCAAAACATATATCCTCAAATAAATCATGCTTTAGCCGAACTAAATCTCCGTTAACAGCAACAATACATTCTGATTCTAGTTTTTTCAAGATTTCTTCATCTAAATCATTTTTATTGACGCCCAGCCGAAATTCCTTAGCTCTATCAAAAACGATTTTCTCAATTGTTTCCCTAATCTTCGACAAATTTAAGCCACTGTCTCTTGCTTTATTCCCCAAACAAATAATGTCATTCCAAATTTTATTTCTTAAATCACACTCATTATTTACATCTGAAATTGAATTAAAATTTGAAAGAATAAGACTGATGTAAAGAGGATTTTTTAACAGGGCCGAATATTTATCCGATTTAGACAATTCTTTAATAAGCGGATATTTACTACATATTCCTTCAATTTCTTCTCTAGAAAGTTCTTCAACTTTATATGGTTGGACTTCATAATTCGCAAATAATTTTGCAAATGCCCCCATGTCAGAAGTTCGACAACTTGTCACAATATGAACATTTTCATTTTTTCTTGCAAGTTCAAATAATTCCTGCAAAAGTTCAATTCTTACAATCGAATTTTGAACATCGGCAATAAATTCTAGTGCATCGATGAAAATATATAATTTATCGTTCGTAATACTTTTTATGCATTTTTCAACATTACAATGCCAAAGATCATCAATTCGTGATGCAGAATTAAGTTGTTCCGCCCTAGTGTATAATACGTATTTTTCGGCACTTATCAGTTTCTTGCACAAAGCAGATTTACCCACACCAGCACTTCCGCTAATGCAAATAATTTGAGCGTTATCTTGCTTTATTTTCTCAATAATCTCACTACGATCTATTTCGTATTCATTTTTAATTTTATCATCAATGTTAATAAGCCCTATATTTTTACTTCTTTCAATAGCCTTTTCAAATTTACAACTATTTTCTTTAGAATCTTTTTCTGCAATATCGTTTAATTGTTTTTGAATTTTATTAAAACTGCTTTCTTGATTATCCAATAAAACTTGTGCATCGTGATTTAGTGACTTTCTAATAGATTCATTATAGACTTCAAATGCTCTATAAACATACTCCTTAACATAATTCCGTTCTTTTTCATTTATTTTCACAAATTTGCTATCTATTAGAACCAATGCTTGTATTTGAGAAATCTCTTCTAAAGAGAAAATATGATTCCCATATGCGGACTTCATATTTTTCTGGAATGTTTCTAAGATATTCCTAACCCTAGAATTCTTAGAGTTTATCTTTGGAAAAACAAAATGCTTTCCAAAAAGACGCATCAAAAGGCCTTTTAATCCCGTGGCTATCGTAATTAAAGCACTAGCAAAATTTGCGGCATTAATAGGATCCATCGTCACCCCCAAAAAAATCACACAACTTCAGCGTTTTGCACAACGTGGTTCACAGCACTTGCAATTATAGAATCGATTTTTCGTCTTTCATTTTCAGTCAATTCAATAGACTCAATGCCTTTAATTGCTTTTTTTCCAGCACAACGGTTATGCCAAGTTGTTTTGCGAAGTAATACCAGCAACTCAGATTTCAATTCATCTTTATACTCGTTTATCAAATCCGCTATTAACTCGGGTTGCATCTGATTGATTGCCTCATTGATAAATGTCGCATTATTTTCATCAGGAATTTTTATATCTTCAAAATATTTAGATGCCGTTTGCAGCAAAATCTCCAAGTTATTTTTTCCTCTTAAATAGTAAGCCGTTACAGGCAAAATTGTAGCTAAGTTCGCAACCATTTCTTCATATTGTGTTCCCATTTTTTTCAATTCTTCAAAAGTCTGCTTTTGCAAAGCGGGAATAAGAGAATTTTTTATTATCGGACTATATTGCTTTTTTGACGCTTCTATCATTTTTTCATCTAAAATTGGAATAAGCTTTTTTACTCTTTGAAAGTAATAATCAAAGTAAGCATTCGTCATTTTTTCAGAATTGAGACGACTTATTAAAAAGAATACTTCTAACAAATAGTGAATAGATTTGTTTATTACTTTAATCTCTTCCGATTTATGATTTTTATAATGAAGAAAATGTGTTGAAAAAACGCCTATCAAGACTCCCAAAAGTCCGGCTAGCGCTGAAATTATGGTGCTCAACATATTCACACTCCTTTACCCTACCACTACTTGGCCGTTCATGAGGAGTGGGAGGAGTTTGTCGCGGAGAGCGGTGAGTTTAGCAATTTCAACGGTATTGCTTTTTATCCTTTCGAATATAGATTTCACTTTTTTGCAGTAGAGATCTATAATTTCGTTGGGAGCAATAGACAAGAAAGATTGTTCGATATCCAATGTGTTAATGGATTTGAAAACAGAACCGGAGCCTTTCTTTTTGAGTTGCTCAATCAGTTGTTTTGTCAAATAGAATAGGTATTCGTATTTTTCCAAATCAAATGGTTTTAAAGCATAGCAAGATTGGTTCATCGCCATCGGCTTTCCACAGACAATAAGTTTCCCTACAGAGCCTCTTGCTGTAATAAAAATTGTTTTTGGCGGATATAGTGCCGATGCGCAATTGTTTAAACCGTTTTCAGTGATGTATTCTTCCGTTGACAACTGGAAAACATCTCCGCAATAATCCGTTGGGCCGAAAAACGGGATGTCGCCATTCCAATATTCCGGTTTGGCTTTACTTGGAGTTCCGCCAGGAAGGATTTCCATCAGCGGACAAATGTTGCTCACTTTCCACCCTACAGGAATTTCCCTTTTGAGGGTGGGGTTGTAGGTCATGGGGCCGCCGGTGGTTTTGTAGGGGTGGCCGTTTTTGTCGGGGAAGTCGTATTGGACGAACCAGTAGTCGTATAGGCGTTTTGCCATTGCTTCGAGTTTCTGGTTCATCTTTTTGTTCAGGGCGATTTTGTCGTCTAATGCGGAAAGGACGGAGGCGATTTTCTTTTGCTCCGGCAAAGAAAGCAATGGAATCCGCAAAGACTTTAAGTCTGGGATATTTAAATTACTAACAATAGAGCCTGTTTGATCAATAATCTGTATCTGCTTTTGAACAAATTGACTTTGAATAGCGAACAATATATAGTTTGGATCTGCAACATCTTTATTAATCTTTAGAAGAACCAGTCTTTGTCCCAAGCAACATTTTAGATTTTTTGGAATCATACAAACAGCTCCCATTGGGGCTTCTCTTGATATCACTAAATCTTCAAATTCAGGACATGCTCTTTGTGTTCTTTTTTCAAAAGTTTCTTCATCAACAAAGAATCCGTTTGAAAAATCCAAAGAACCATTAACAATATTGAAATTTCTAATTACACGAATTCCTTCGTTTTTCCATTCTGGTGTGGAATGAGGGCAATCAATAACATCACTGCACAAGTCTCCTAACTTGTACATTTTCATGTCACAAATTCGTTCATCTAAAGTCATTTCCATATTCGTCCTTATCACACCTTCACTTAGATTGCTTCTCATTCGCTACGCTCAGGGCAGGCCTGCTATAGTTCCTCAAAATGACGCTATCTTTTACCTAATTGCTTATCCAAGAAAATACTTTCTTCAAGTTCTTTGGTTTTACCAGCAAGTCTTGCCAACGAAGAAGCATTTGCCATTTGCTTTGCATCTTTTCGATTCTTTAGTTCTTGGCGTTTTTCGCTATCACGCTTTTCTTCTGCTAATTCCTCTTTTTCTTCTCTTCTTTTTTCTGCCTTTTCCTCATATTCCAATTGCATCTTAGCAATATCTTTAGAAACTCTAATAGCCCTTATTGACACAATAAGAGACGCTAAACTAATGACTATTGCAACTATTTCCATAATAAACCTTTCCTAGATTCTTCGACTTCACTTCGTTTCGCTCAGGATGACACCGTTGCTAAAGGTGATTCCCGCCTTCGCGGGAATGACAGCATAATCCGAGCATCATCAACTAACCTCCGAATGACAGCGAAGCAAGTTGTTTCTGGATTTCCTTTTCGAGTTTGTGGCTTTCGGCGAACATGGCGGTGAGTTCTTCGGTGTCGGCTTTCATCTGGGCGTTGAATTCGTCGGCAGTAATATCGACGTAGTCTATCTTGATGTCGAAATACTGGCCGGCGCTCAGGCTGTAACCTTTTTCCTTGACTTCGCTGTAGGTCACGACTACGCTGAAGTCTTCGACGGCTTTGGCCTTGCGGAAGGTGGTCACGATTTTCTCGATTTCGTCGTCTTCGAGGCGGACTTTCTTGAGGCCGTTCGCGTCCTTGTATTCCTTGCCGAGTTTGCTTGCGTCAACGAGGGTGACTTTGTCGTTGTCGGTCTTTTTGCGGGTCTTGTCGAAGAAGAGCACGCTCACGTTGGTGCCGGTGTTCGCGAACACGTTGCTCGGCATGCTCACCACGCCATAGACGATGTGTTCGTCAACGATGCGTTCGAGGATTTTGTGCTCGATGCCGGATTTCGCGGTGATGAATCCGGTGGGGATAACGATGGCGCCCTTGCCGCCTGCCTTGATGCTGTTCACCGCGTGCTGGATAAAGCAGGTGTAGATGGCCATGCTCTCCTTTTTCTTGTTCGGGACTTTCGGCACGCCTGCCCAAAAGCGGGCATTCCATTTCTTTTCGATGTCGTCGCGGGTGTCGCTGAAGTCCATCTTGAAGGGCGGATTGCTTACAACGTAATCGAACTGCTTGAGGCTCTTGCCATCGTCGCTCTTGTGGTAGGGTTCCAGAAGGGTGTCGCCCTGCACGGCGTGATCGAGACTAGATACGAGTCCGTTCAACAGCAGGTTCAGCTTGAGCATTTTGTTACTACGCTGCGAGATATCTTGCGCAAAGATGGTGCAGCGGTCTTCGCCAATCTGGTGGCTGAGCGCCATGAGCAAGGTGCCGGTGCCTGCGCTGGGGTCGTAGCATTCTACGTTGTGCAGGTCGGCATTGTCGCCCACCAAGAGGCGGGCCATGATTTTTGCGATGGCCTTGGGGGTGTAATATTCGGCGTACTTGCCGCCGCCTGCGGTGTTGTAGTCCTTGAGTAGGTATTCGAAGATATCCGAGAAAAAGTCGTAATGTTCAGCGAAGGCATCTTCGAAGCTGAAGTTCACCAGCTTATCGACAAGAGCGCGGGCAAAGTTTGCACGCTGGGCGTCGTCGGTCACGAAGATGGTGAGCTTTTCGAAGATGGGGATTTTCGTTTCTTGCGCGGTCTTGGTGTAGAATACGTCCAGGTTGTCCTTCGCGATGGCGACCATGGTCTCATCAAAGATGACGTCGAAATCGCCCTTGGCCTGCTTGTTCCAGAGGTTTGCAATCAGGTAGTCGGGCTTGAACACCGGGACTTCGGGCGGCAAGAAGAGGCTCACCTTTTCGCGGTCGGCCTTGGAGAGTTTCGCGTATTCCTCTTCCCACTTGTCAGATTTTTTGAGGGCCTTCAGGCAAGGGTCATTAATTTTCTTGAGTTCGTAGCCGAACTTGTCGGCCATAAACTTGTACAGAAACACCTGGGTGATAATCTTGTATTCGTTGCCGTCATTGCCCATGCCGTACGTTTGGCAAGTAGCCTTGAGAGAGTCGATAAGGGCAATGGTCTTGTCTTTGATGTTCATTTATTCTTTCCTAAAAATTCACAGTATTCCTGCAATGATTTTTTCATCACATCAACAGGAATCAATTTTTGTTTATATTCAGCAATCATTGTCGGGCTAAGAGAGCGACTCAAAGTGTATTCAACCATTGACTTGTCCGCAGAAGGACACAGGATTATTCCAATGCTTGGATTTTCATTTTCTCTTTTCACATCACGGTCTAGAGCCTCTAAATACATATCCATTTTGCTGACAAATTCGGGTTCAAAATCGATCACTTTAAGTTCTATCGCCACCAAGCACTGCAAAGCCCTATGGAAAAAGAGCATATCTATTCTTTTTATGGAGCCACCAACCTGAACAGGGTATTCATTTTCCATAAAAATAAAATCCTTACCCAATTCAAGAATAAACTCTTTCATGTGCTCCAACAAACCGGCATGCAAATGATGTTCATTATGTTTTTGAGGCAACTTCAAAAAATCAAGAAATGCCTTATCTTTAAGCATAAATTCAGCAGCAGGATAAGCTTTTAACATCGCAGGAGAAAGTTTCTTTTCCTTGCTTAATAGTGTTTCGAATGTCTGCGTTACAATGCACCTTCTCAATTCTTCAGTCTTCAAATGCTGCTGTGCCGAATATAAGATATAAAAGAGCCTTTCTTCGTATGTTCCGCAACGATTCAGTATTTCTACATGGTTCGTAAATGTAGTAACCGTCAAAATAGATGGGACGACATGTAATTGTGCAGTTTCGAACTGCACAATTGGATTCGCCGTAATTTGTGCAGTTGACAACTGCACAAATTCAGACTTTTCGAATGAAGTGGCGATTTTTTGAAATTCTTGTGCATGGTAAACTTCATAAAACTTGACCATATTATACAAGTTTCGCTTACCGAATCCCCTCAATTTAGGATTATGCAGCTTGAGATAGTCTGCCAATTCCTTTACAACTTTATCACCCCATCCAGCATCGTGTATTTTTGCCGAAATATAGGCTCCAACATTCCAATAGCACATTAACAGATTCGTGTTAATGCCGCGAATAGTCGCTGCCCGGAATTTCTCTACCAACGAGAAGATATAACCGAAATCGTCTGAAACCAAATTCTTTTTTTTCTGCGAAGCCACGTTTACCTACACTTTATAAAAGGCGTTATACTGGTTAATATACTGCTTGGCGACGCGCTGCTGGATAAACAGGTAATCGGGCATTTCGGGCTTGATTTGCGGGAAGTGCGCGAGTCCGTCTGCAATTTCTTTCATCACGGTCTTGCCAAAGTAGGCGTCCTGTTTGAGGATGTCGTTGCGGTCGAAAACCTTCGCGTCAATCGTTCCCTTGATAGTCAAGAGAGCCTGCACTATTTCTTCATCGAACTTCGAGATAATCGGTGCCTGGTGCTTGGGCTCACGCGCTTTGTTCTCTTCGCGGATGCGCTTGTGAACATAGGCAAATTTCGTGTCGCCGTTGTACTTGCGCAAAAGGGCTTCGTTTGATTTGCGGAGTTCTTCGAGGCGTTTCAGGATGTCGTTCATCGCTCTAGTTTCTTCATTGTATTCCGCCACATCTGCAGGAGTAAACCCGTGCTTCTTGAAAATTTCGTCAATCGCCTCGACAATGCTTATGTATTCAGGGTCATCGTGGTCAAAGTTGTCCGACATTGCACGCGCAATTCGCTTGCGCGTTTCACGGAGTTCCGAGCCGTTGTCGATAATTTTCAATTCTTCGCGACCGATACAGTTGAAGTTGAATTCAATATTCAACAAGGCGTCAATTAAGGCCGCATGGGTCGCATCGCTGTTTTCCAGAGACTCTTTCAGGTTTATTATAGAAATACGGCGGTTTACTTCTGAAAGCATTTCCGGAAGTTTTTTAATCTGGAGCTTTTTGAATTCTTCTTTCAGTTCATCATCGCCAAAAGTGCGCACCAAGTTGAATGCGTCTTTCGCAAGTTCCAGAGCCTTGCGCAGCTGTATCAGCAACTTTTTATCTTCGAGGCTCGAAATTTCTTGAGAAAATTCTTCGGCATTGTCGATTGGATACTTGAATAACGCTTGACGCGTTTCGCGGACCTGTTGAATCAACTCGTCCTTGTCTTCCATGACCTGGCGATACATGTCGGGAATTTTTTCTCCCGACTCGTCATTTCCGTTTTGATCGGAATTGTAACGGTTCAGTTCCCGGAGGTAAGCCTCGTTTGTCTCGTCAAAATTCGCCTTGATATCTGCAAAGTCAATCAAGAAACCACGCTTCATGTCTTTGTAGGGGCGGTTCACGCGGGTAATCGCCTGCAGCAAGTTATGGTCCTTGATTTTGCGACCGAAATAGAGACGCTTGAGGCGAGGGGCGTCAAAACCCGTCAAAAGCATATTGAAAACAATCAGGATATCAATCTTGAAATTTTTCTTGAAATCAAGAATCGTCTGGCGAATCGTATCCTTGTCGGCGCTATCGTATAGAATCAGTCCTGCTTTAAGGTTCGCTTTTTTGAAACGAGTCGAGTTTATTTCTTCAAGAATTTTATCGAAGGATTCGTAAAGTTTGCGCGCCTGCCCCGAACTTTCGCAAATGATCATGCCACCCAACGATTCATCCCCTTGCATTTCTCGGAACGAAATCAAGTCATTCACAATATAGCGAAGCAAGGATTCAACATAAGTCGGGTGCTCAATAATGGCATCCTTAGAAACGGAGCCTTTTTCTACCAATTTCTGGAGGCTTTCGAATGCTTCGGTAATCTTTTTGCGGTAGCTGGTCTCGATTTCTTCGCGAATGATTTTCAGCGTGTAGCCGTCCTGGATAGATCGGTCATAATAATAGGTGTGGAAGTAATCGCCAAAGACCTTGCAGCTCGCCTTTTCATCTCCAATGAGCGGAGTTCCTGTCAATGCCATTTTGACCGAATTTTTGTCGGCATTGAACAGATTAGAAAGAAAACATCCTTGCGGCTTATAACCACGGTGCGCTTCGTCCATTATGAAAATGCGTTGCAGATTCGTGGCATAATCAGGAAGTTCAACCTTGTCCTTGTCGTCCTTAAATTTCTGGATGTTTATGACAGTAATTTCATCTTCGCCGGAATTCCCCTGCAACGACTGATTTTCACGGAACTGTTTCATCAGTTCGTCGCGGGAATTTGCCGTAGTCACCTTCAAGCCACGAGCTGCAAATTCATCACTTGCCTGCTGTAACAAGTCAAGACGGTCCACAATAAAGTAGAACTTGGCAACGACATCTTTCTTTGCATAAAAATCTTTCAGGACTTTTGTCAAGTGATACGAGAGTGCTGTTTTTCCTGAACCTTGTGTATGCCATACCACGCCAGACTTAACACCTGCTTTCAATTTTTCACGGATGGCGAGAGCGGCAAACATCTGCTGGTAACGCATGATGTGTTTTTCATCTCTGGTGATGATGTTTCCATCATCGTCCTGCTTTTCTTCGTGCAAGTACACAATGCCGTATTTCAACAAGAACATTAAGCGTTCTGGGCAAACCATCGATGTCAATACACGATTCGTAGGAGTATTGATACCAAGGTTTGTCTTGTATTCGGCATTCTCTTTCAATACGGGCACATTGAAATCCAACAAGACGCGTTCTTCTGTCTTTGGATCTATCGGGGCGTATGCAAAATTCTTGTTAAACGGCGCAACCTGGGCACGTGCAGGATTTTCTTCACGAAAACAGTTGAACTTTGCCCTGTCTCGAGCCGCCGTACAATAAAAGACCCCTTCAATCGGCACAACACCGCCCTTGGCGTCATACTCCATGTTGTTGGAGAAGAGCATTAGCTGCGTAATGTTGATAAAACGGCGGAATTTCTTGTTCGGAAAGCGCTCATTGTTCATCCGCTTACTTTCGGCAATCATACCGCCCGCATTATTGGGCTTTTTGACTTCGATAAAAACAAGAGGCAGGCCGTTTATAAACAGCGTTATGTCCGGGCGGAATTCATCATCACCGTTCTTGCAAGTAAATTCCGCGGTGCACTGATAAGAATTATTTTCAGGATGTTCAAAATCCACCAAGCGATAAGGCGAAACCGAAACCAAGCGCTTGTAGAATTGACGACCCAAATCGTCATCGTCCAGTTCCTTGCGAATATCGGCGAGAACGTTTTCAGCAGAATATTTCGTGCCTGGATTTAATTGTTTAAATTGACGTTCAAAGGTGCTTTTCAAAATGTTGGTATCCGGATCGTAATAGCCCGCGGCACCCTTTGGAATCTTCCCTATGTATGTATAGCCGAGGCGCGTCAAATGCAACAGCGCAGTCAGCTGCACTCGAGTCGCTTCGTTAAAATCGTTCCTTGCCATACTGATTCCTTTATACCAACAAAACCCCCGTTCAAGGGAACGGACTATTCACAAATATATATTTCATTTTCGGCAATAAACTGTCAAATTTCAAGAAAAATAGAGACTTTTTCTTGAAAAAAATATTTTCATCTACCCCTTGACAAGTAGTGCTCAAAAGTGTAGTTTTATAGTGGAGTTTTAACAAAGTATTCTGCGTCTCGGCTTAAATGCCATATCTGCTTGTACGCAGAAAGGAGCACAAAATGTACAGTACTGCCAATGGCACAGTTACCGACGCCGAAGCCGCCGAAATTGATTCCCTCAACAACGAAATCTGGAAAAACTTCTGGAGCATCCCCCGCGAAAAGCGAACCAAGGCCGACTGGGAAAAGCTGCTCGATATACAAATATTGGTGAAAAAACAATAAAATGCTGTTTTTAGCGAAATTTTGCCAAATACGCATAAAACATCGTCAAATTCGTAGCATTTTTTAGAAAAAGATTGTCAAATTCGTGGCATTTTTGTATATTGATATCGTCAAATTCGTGGCAAAATGAGGTCAAAACATGCTGAAGCGAAAGTTCACAGAGACCCTAAAACAGTGGAAAAACACCAAAAAAAGGGAATGTTTGCTCGTAAATGGGGCTCGCCAGGTCGGCAAGACCTTTATTATAGATGTTTTTGGCCGCGAAAATTACAAAAGCTACATCTATCTAAACCTATTCAAGAACCCCGAATACAAGCAGATTTTCGAAGGGGAGCTTGAGCCCGCCGAGATATACAAGCGCATATCGCTGCTCGTCAAGAATGTCAAGTTCATCGAGGGCAACACACTCATCTTTATCGACGAAATCCAGGCCTGCAGCAAGGCGCGAACGGCACTCAAGTTCCTCGCCATGGACGACAAGTACGACATTATCGCATCTGGGTCATTGCTTGGGCTGCATTACAACAAACTGAGCCAAGAGAAAGCGGACGAGATTTCCATTCCTGTCGGTTTCGAGCACGAAGTCGAAATGCACTCTCTTGATTTCGAGGAATTCCTTTGGGCGACAGGCGTAAGTGAGGGGACCATCGAAAACCTTAAGGAATATTACGAACAAAAAAAAGCCCTGCCCGACACCATCAAGGATTTATACCAAAACAAACTCCGCGAATACCTAGTGGTGGGAGGCATGCCCGCCGTAGTAAACGCTTTCGTTGAAACGTCAAATTTTCAGGAAGCGTTCAAGGTACAACAGAAAATTTTCAAGGCCTACGAAGACGACATCCAGCACTACGCGACCAACACGGAAAGGCCTAAAATTCGTGCCTGCTATTATTCGATTCCCCGTCAGCTAGCAAAGGAATATTCAAAATTCCAATACAAGACGGTCGAAAAAAACGGCAGCGCTAAAAAATACGGCAACGCTTTGGATTGGTTGGTCGATGCGGGCTTGATTAAGCTGGTACACAATGTAAGCCTGCCCGAAATGCCGCTCAAGGCTTATGAGCAGCCGGAAAATTTCAAGGTTTATGTCACCGACATCGGCCTTGCGACACACCAGTTCGGTTTCGAGACACAGTCGGCTCTTTTGCGTAAGGACCTGAAGGGCCATGCCAAGGGCGGCATTTACGAAAATCTGATTTTCGACATTCTACACAAGCGCGGGCTTGCACTAAACTATTACAAGAACGGCGAGAACACGCAAGAAATAGAATTCGTATTTGAAAATTCTGGCAAAGTCATCCCTGTGGAAGTCAAATCAAAAAACGGGCAAACTACATCGATGAACGAATTTGTCAAAAAATACAATCCAACGCTTGCAATAAAGCTTATTGATGGGAATGTCGGTGTAGACGGCAACAAAGTAAGCCTGCCGCAGTTCATGGCTATGTTTTTGTAGCAACCAACCTCTGTGCAGAGAAACAGACTTACTCCGGGTGGTACGCCAGCCTTCTAGAGGGCGCCCGACGTGTCGCAAAAAGACGTGGACCACATAGGGACTCTGCAACTCAAGCCCCTGTATATGCTACCGTTTGCATTAGAAGATCTGTAGCCCCCCCCCCTCACCCAAGCACTTTTGTAAAATTCATCACGTGTTTACGCGTGTAACATTATTCCTTGCTTACATTGTAGCTTTTGCGGTTCCATAAATGTATTTTAGGGGCATGGGTTCAAATGAAGTACGTATCATCAAGCAAATTGTGCTGCTGATTGCCGTTGCGGTAACGCTCGGATTTATTTACGGTTAGCAATTGCTATAATTGGACGCATGTCCGAGAAATTTTCGAAATGGGTGGCTTGCTGGGGCAACGCCACCTCTATTACAGACCGCAAAGAAGCCACTTACGCCAAAGATTTGACGCTGCGTTACCCGATTCGCGCGTGTTTTTCGGGGAACAAGCTGCGGTTCCACTTTTCGAATCTCACCGGCACGGAAGCCGTCACCATCAGCAAGGCGTATGTCGCGCATTCCATGCCGCGCCCATCTGATTCCTCCGCGCATCCCTCGGTACAGCCCGCCGCACTTGCTACTGGCGCCGCGCAGTCCTCGCAGAATTCAGCAGCTTGTGAGCAGTCCCCGCAGCATCCCGCCGATGCATCGAGCTGCGTTACATACTCGCCGATTCCCATCACGTTCGGCGGCCGCACTTCCGCTGCAATCCCCGCGGGTGAAGAAATCCTGAGCGACGAAATCGCATTCGATGTTGTCGCAGGCGAAACGTTCGATGTCAGCCTCTACTTCGCAGATTTCACACAAATGAACGCGGGTACGGCTATCACGGGGCCGCTTTCGGGCGGCAAGTACAGCTACGGGAATTTCGCGAAGTCTGCAACCCTCCCCGACGACTTAACGCGCAACACGAACTGGATTTATTTTCTCAACACCATCGACATTTTCACCGAAGAAAAGAACTTCGCGCTGGTGTGTTTCGGCGATTCCATCACGGCGCAGGACTGGCCGGATTACCTCACGCTGCGTTGTGCACGCGAAGGGTTCAACAATGTCGCCATCATCCGCCGCGCGGTTAGCGGCACACGCATTCTCCGCGAATACAGTTGCATCACCTACGCAGCCTACGGTCTCAAGGGAGCTACCCGCTTCCCCATCGAAATGAATGTCGCAGGCGCCCGGAGCGTCATCGTGCAGCACGGCATCAACGACATCATCCATCCGGTCGGTGTCGAGGTCAACAAGTTCCGCCCCTGGAGCGACATGCCCACTGCAGACGACCTCATCAACGGCGTACGTTCCCTCTATATCACGCATGTGCGCAAGCTCGGCCTCAAGGTTTATAGCGGCACACTGCTGCCGATTTACGGCTGGCGCACCTACAACGAAAACCGCGACATCATCCGCGTGGCATTCAACGAATGGCTCCGCAGCGCTCCCGATTTCGACGGTTGCGTAGATTTTGACAAGGCAGTCCGCGGCCATGACAATCCGAAGGCGTTTGCCGCCGGATTCGACTCGGGCGATCACTTGCACCCAAGCGCCAAGGCGTACGAGGCCATGGCCGAATGTGTTCCCGAAGAACTGCTCCGCTAGATTCCTAAATCAGGCGGCATTTTCCGCCGCTACTCGTTTCCTGTCGCTACTTTTTGCGAATGACCGTCAGCAGGCGCTTCGCTCGGGTCGCCCCTACGAGCAAGAGGCGCTTCCAGTCTTCGCGGCGGCTTGTCTCGGTGGGTTCTTCCACGTCGACCAAAATAACCGCCATCGCGTCGAGGCCCTTGATTCTATAGGCGCTCACGATATTTACTTTGTCCTTAATCAGCTTCTTGCCACCGACCTTGTTCCAGGCGAAACGGGCATCAGCGATATCCTTGAGTCCCGAATTCCTTTCGCTGCGCATCGACACCACAAGCACATCCGATTCCTTCAGTTCGTACTTGCGTACAAGTTCCTCGTAGCATTTCACCAAAAGACTTTCCTGCTCCGAGGCGTCCCTGTAGCGGACTTCCTTCACAGAATACCCCTGGAGCGTATTCTCGTAGCATTGCAGCCTTATATTCGTGTTCTTGTAGATCCATTCGAGAATTCGCTTGGTGTTGCGGAAACCGCGTTTCAAGACCATCACGGGCATCGCCTTCACCTGGGCATTCTCGATACCGTCCCGGCTTGCATAAAGTCGCTGCGCCGGATCGTAAAAGACGCGCACAAAGCCATGGTCCTTGTCGCGCAACAGGTCGATTAGCGTATCCACCCAATCGCTCGCAAAGTCCTGCGCCTCGTCAATAATCACCGCGTCGTAGAACATCTTTTCGCGGAGCTTCTTGTCCTTACGCATTTTCGCCTGCGCCTCGCTAAACGCCTGCGGCAGTTCCTTGTCGTAATACAGGGACTTGTCGGCGCCCATTTTCGGCAGATTCTTTACCGCCTTCGCATATTTCTTACACCAGTCGGCATACACAAAGACCTCTATCCGGCCAAAACCTACGCCACCGTCGCGCCCGTATTTTGCGATAACCGCCTCGCGTTCCTTCGCAAGCGCCGTCTCCACGTCTTCACGGAGTTCTTCGGCAAGCAGGTCGTTATAGCAGGCAATGGCGACGTTCTTTCCGACTCTCGAAAGGCCCAGGGCCTCCCACACGACCATACGCGACTTTCCGGAACCTGCCACGCCTTCTATACGCACACGGGCGTTACGGGATATGG
The DNA here is from genome assembly GCF_947166265.1 of uncultured Fibrobacter sp. NCBI lineage: Bacteria > Pseudomonadati > Fibrobacterota > Fibrobacteria > Fibrobacterales > Fibrobacteraceae > Fibrobacter > uncultured Fibrobacter sp. Next base: position 20,172 of record NZ_CAMVDO010000019.1, read on the forward strand.
AATCCATCATCATCTGCTGCATCTCGGTGGCCTGTTCGGCGTAGTAGTTTTCTTCGCGCAAAAGGTCCGCGGCACTCATCATCTCGCCCACGCCGTCAAAGAAATTGTACAGCGAAAAAAGCGCATCGCTATCGAGCGTGTCGTTCGCGTAAGGGGCTCCGTTATACGCCTCGGCCCCCGACATCAGAATCTCGATCAGGCGGCTTTCGAACTTTTTCACATTCTGCATGTCGGTTTTCAAAAGGGCACGCTTTCTCGGAATTTCAGACAACGGAATCCCTTCCATATTTTCCATATCGCTAAAGCATACGGCCCACTGCACACGCACCCTGTAAAAGTCCTTGTTCAAGGGCACCTTAAGCAGCACTTTGAAATACTCGTGCAACGGCGAAATCAGCGTCGCCACCTGTTCATGCGGCCCCCTTATAACATTACCATTCTGTAGCCACACGCATCCACCGTCTTTATGTCGACGCGCTTCGATCTTCCCGGACTTGCATTCCACAATGAGCATACCGTATTCACGGTGATACACGACAGCGTCGGCTTCGCGAAGGACACCGCCATTGTCCGTTTCGAAGGTCCACTTCCTGTTCATCCATACCTGCCAATCGTCCCCCAGCAACTTGGCAATACGCGAAAAATCGACTTCGGCGCGCGAACGATTCCCCGGAACGACATCTACACGAACGGTCATAAAAACTCCTTTTTAGTACAATATATAAAACCCCGCGAAATAGTTCGCGGGGCTCAGTTTCTTTTTAAAGCCTACGTTACTTCCGCACGACTATCCGGCGGGCAGCTTCGCCCTGCACACGCAGGTAGTAAACGCCGCTGTTCATGCCGTCGAAGGCAACGGTCTCACCCATGGAGGCACGGCCCGAAAGCATACGGTTACCCTTCAGGTCAAACACGGCATACCCCAGGTTATCGCCACTGACAACGGTAAAGCTCAGGTTGCCTTCACCCATCGTGATCTTGGAAGGATTAACCATAGCGAGCATCGGGATCGAAGTAGGATCTTTTCCCGGCGCCACAAGGGAATCGATCGCAAGCTTGTACAAGAAATCAAACACCCTATTCTGTACGGAATCCGCGAATACGATTTCCTTCTTGTCCTTACCGGTACGTGTACTATTGTAGAACTCGTGTTTCAGATCATAGCCCAGCGGGCTGTAGAATTCATGATAGACTTCCTGCTCTGTCAGGATGGAATCAATGATATAGCTTCCGTAAAGTGTCGGGGTATGAATTGCGAAATGGAGGGCATCTGCAATCATGCTGTACTGTTCGGGAACCTTCTCGCGAACAATGGCATCCGCATCTTCCATCGCAAAACCCACCTTATAGGGCAGCACGTCGTCGGCTTCGCCATGGGCAAGGAACACGGGAACCTTGGAGTTCTTCACGATTTCTGTGTCATGGATGGCACCCCAAAGGGCAACCACTCCGTTTGCAACACCGCTCACCCCCTGCTCACCGAATTCATCGACAGCACCAAGCGAAAGCGTATCATAGATAAACGTCGTTTCTTCTTCGCTCCAAGTTCTGGTGTACATCTCAAAGTTCGAGTCGTCAAGATAGCTAGGGTAATCCTTCCTTTCGATTCCATAGATGTTTTCAAGTCCAAGCATGGCACCGGCGCTGTTTCCAAGCACGTAAATCTTGTCGGGGTCGATTTTCAGCGTCTTCGCGTTTGTACGCAAGTAGCGGATGGCAGCACTCAAATCCTGCACGCTCCTATAGACGGTACGGGCAAAGTCCACGCTGTCAATCGTATAGACAGTCTGGTCATTCTCCTCGTCCCTGATGTTCTGCAGAACAGCACCCTGGCGGTATTCCAGCGAGGCCGTCACGAATCCTCGGGCGGCAAGCGAATCCGCGTAGGTCACGGATTTCTGGTCCCTGTCACTCTTATGGCCCGCAACAAACGCACCACCGTGGCATATCAGTACCACCGGCCTCTTTTTCGCTTTGTCGCTCTTCGGCTGGTAAATATCCATCAGCAACGGTTCGTAAGCGATTTTTTCATCCTGATAGAAATACATCATCGGTTCGACGCCCGCCATTTGCATCATCGAGCTAAGGACGTGAAAGTTCGTCGTATCCAGGAACGGCACACTGTCGACGACTGTCACCGTCGTAGGTTCGCCCACCTTGAACATGCGGTCCTTGTAACGTACGCCATCCGCGAAAGCAGAAACAGCACAGGCGGCACCTAAAAGCGCCAGTAGGTATTTTTTGGTATTCATAGACACCTCGGATTGAATTTCCTCATTCTTTGTAAACTAAATTTAACTTGTTTGTATCAAAAAGTCAAGCACCCCACAAAAAAATGTCCCCGCGAATTGCGGGAACATTCACAGTTTATCCAAGAAATTCTATCGACTAGCGCTTGCAGGCGCCCTTGGCAGCCATTTCTTCCGTGCAGTCACAGCCCTTTTCGGTGCAATCGAGAGTTTCCAGTTCATCGCCGGCCTTGTACGTGGACCAGTCGGTGTGCCATGCATAGTTGTTGCTCTTGGTCGTGTTGATTCTTGTCAGGTAGTGGTCAAGCAGGTACTGCGGGCATTCCACTTCTTCCCAGTGGTAGGTCGGGTTGTCCGCCGCCATGTACCAGTCCGCAAACCAGTGGCAACCGCGCAGCAAGTTGGGGAACCCTGCGCTGCCGAATGCGGCATCGCACATGTCCCTCACGCATTCCTGATACTTTTCAAGCGTATTGTCGTAACCGAGCTTGCTCTGGCATTCGGTAAGGAATCCGCCAAAACCCGCGCCCCAGTTGATACTCGCTCCATTCACCTGGGTCGAGAGGGCATCGAAGGCGCCCACGCCACCACCCGGAACCATCAGGTCGAACTGGCCGTTTTCCACGTCGTGACCGATGTTTGATGTCATCACGACAATGTGCTTGCCCTTGAGCGCCTTATGCGTTGCCTTCGGAGCATTGTTACCGCTAGCGTCCTTGAAGCTTCCGTCATACTGCAGGTGGAAGCACTTACCGCAAGTCGTCTGGGAACCGGGGCCTGCCACGTAGGCGTAAGAGAGCGAATCGTTCACGGCGATAGGCGCCATGTCCGTACAAGTGAATACGCCCTTTTCCTTGGCTTCGCCACAAGCACTGTTCGTGCCTTCGTAACCAAACCAGTACTGCTGAACGGCGTGACCGAGCGTAAACGTCGGAACTTCGACATCGTGAATGTTGCAGTTACGGGCAGTCGTCATGCCCTTCTCGTAAGATTCCTGCGTCGTGGTATCGGTCTTGCCTTCTTCACCGTTGCTAATCCAGGAGCAGTGCGGCTTACAGGCATCCCAGTAGCGGCTGTTCCAGCCCTTGTTGCCGTTGCTCAGAATATCCTTGGTGTATTCCGGAGAAGGTGCTCCGTAAGATTCGAGAGTCGGGAAACCGTCGGGACCGAGTTCAGGGTCCGGGTTGCTCGCGCTGCTTTCCGCCGGATTCGAATCTGCGCTGGAGTTCGGATCGACTGGGCCCTCGCCAGCCGAAGAAGTCGGATTGTTCGGATCTTCCGGATTGGTGGAAGCAGAACTCATGACAATCACCTCGCCCGTACCGGGATCGACCGTGGCATTCGCCTTACAGGCGGTAAGGGCGTTCAGATCCACACCGTTGAACACAGGCGTGCCATCCGCCGTCATAATGACGCCTTCGGCAAAGGTTGCAACCTGATTTCCTGCGGCATCGGTAACGTTTCCATCGGCATAAATCACCCAGTAGCCGTTTCCAGTATCAAAGAGATGCGCATCCGCAGTCGTCAAAACTTCGCCGCAAGGCCCCGCTTCCGGAGCCGTACCCGCAGACGAGCCTGCATTGGAATCCGAACTTGCCGTATCAACGCCAGGTTCGACACTGGCAGAGGATTCCCCCTGGTCATTCGTCGAATTCGATGCGGAATCGTCGCCGCATGCGCAGATCATCGCAAACGCACCCACGGCAACCATCGTCTTGAACAGTCTATTTTTCATAAAGCCTCTTTTTTTGCGCCAACCCAAACCTTGGCAATTTACAACTTAAAAATAAATTCTCTCGCGTGAATTTCAAAGTAAAAACAGGTTACAAATTCATTAAATGTTCTCTAGATGTACACAAGCAGAATGTTACAATAAAATTACACACTCAAAAATCGTTTTTATGCTAAATTACTTGTCAATAAAGGTGCATTATATGAAAAACATCATTTTCTTCATTTTCGTTTTTTTGGGGACTTCCCTTGCGGGCGAATTCTATTGTAACGATGGCAAAACAGATAAATATGGAATTCCAGAGACATCCTGCAAGGCTATTTCCAGTAATTTTAATTTTGGCTTGTTGCAATCCGTCGATGGTCACACGAATTACTATTTCATTGATTTTGCCGACATCTTTTTCACAATAGGAAATGAACACAGCGTTCAGCTAAGGTATATCATAAACTCAAACGAGCTAAACTATAATGCTATCCAGGCTTTAACACAAACCGCCTTCGCAACAAACGCGAGCTTGTCCGTTATCTTCAAGAGCCCTTACCTCTCTCAAAACCTTACAACACCAGGTCCATACGGAAGAAATCTGTGCTACCGTTATGCGGGGGAAGGTTCGAGTATGGTCTGCCATATTGATGCAATGACTATATTGCGCTAATATGTAGGGGCAAAGATGAAAAAAATTATATGGGCTGTTTTCATCTTCGCGATTTTGGTCAATGCAAAGTCTCTTTTGCTGCCATTCAACGAACCTGTCTACACGAAACTAGAACCAGGGGATGTCGTTCAGATAGAAGATTTTCCCTCGCAGTGGGGGTACAATCGTGTAGTTCTCGGAATACAGTCTTCCGGGGGCGAGTTTCTTGAAGGCTTTCTTGTCAAAGAAAACTGCTTGCATACATTGGTGGGATACTATCAACAGGTTGATTTTTACTATGATGGTGAGAATATATTTCTAAGATATTTGGGGAATTCCGCTAAATATGTAACATTGCAGTGGTGGCTAGACTATTCTGTTGTAACAAGCCAATGCCGAGAGCTCTCCATTTACACGTCAACAATCTTTGGTAGTAATGGCGATGTTGAAACTGCGTATGCGGCTTATTCGGATTTGGGAGCGATAAACAGCGAATCCATTTTTGAGTCCGCAAACCAAAATGTAAGGATATCCGATTATCCCAGCTGGAAACACAATACCCTTTTTGTGCAGATAGAGTCGAAAGATGGTAAACCTCTGGATGGATATGTCTATATCGGTAGGGAGTCGCTAAAAATCAATGGGTTTTCTCTGGCGCTTCCTTTAAGTCGCCGCTCCTTTTTACCGGCGACCTTTCAGGTATCGTTTCCGTCAGTACGCAAGTTTTCCATAAAATGGTGGGCAGAATACAGGGAACCGCAAGATTTTACTGTCACCAGGCAAATATCCTACAATCAGGGGCAGGATTCTGTTTATTGCGAGTACGGTTTCACTGGGGCAAGACGGGGAACAGTACGGTTAAAGTATTCCACTGACGATTTTATTGATGGAGAACCGCCCGTTTATATCGCAAAATCGACATTGAACGGCCCCGCGCTTGAACAGACTAAAAGTCTCCATCATGTCGGGCGCATATATGACATTCATGCAAACCTTTCGAGCAACAAGAAGGTAACCGTAGTTCTCCCGTTGGAGATTAATCGAGTCAAACTAAATGAGATTACCATATACCATGAGCAAAATGGCTTTGTTGAACAGATTCGACCGGATAGTGTCGTAAATGGCTTTATCTATTTTCAGACAAACTCTTTTTGTGATTTTTGGGATGCAGTTGCCAAAATTGGCAAAAAATATCTTGATGGACCATTCGATTCTGGCGAGGCCGTGGTAGACGGAGTGGCTTCCATCGGTGAAACAATTGTTGACGGCATACAGTATGTAAATGACAAGTTGGAAAGCGCCTACAGATGGCTAGAAGACGTCGGCTGTAACGTATTCGATCCCGCAGTATGGAACAAACTTTTCAATGATGACCTAGGAGGCTTTTCGACAGATAACTGGGACCTTCCGGAAGGTATAATGCCTGATGGCAATTACAAAAGTTTCAATCCGGCCTTGTTTGACGTTCTTAAAATTACCTCAACGCAACCCCTGAACATCATTGACGACGATATGTCCGATATGACACGGCTAGATTACACACGGAAAAATCTAGACATTATGCTATCCGAATTGGTGAATCGAAAGATGAATGCCGATGTAGAGAACCGTTTTTACGCGGACGGAAGGATCTATCTGGGCGATAAGAACCTAGACAGTTCCTATTATATAATGAACCTGATGGCAGTCTCTACGGCATTGACAAAATACGCCTTCGACATGGTGAGAATGGTAAACGACTGTTATGGAGCAATAAACTCGAACACCTTGGCAACATTTTACAATGAAACAAAGGCTTTGTTTACGGGGCATTCTTCGGCCGAACGGATGTGCCGAAATATTTTCGAAGGTTTCGGAATAGTTGAAAATAAGCAGGACAACCTAAACTGCCGTCTGGACTTACTCAAGATGCTTACGCAGTGTGTTCAAGAAGACGATGCGTACCTATCTGCATTCAAGAAAAATCGAGATGAACTCATTCTAAAAACGACAGATGTACTAGCTCGTGTAGCATTACTCGCCTACTATGACAAAACCTTACGGGAAAATTTGAAGACATGGTTTAACCAAACATATAAAAGCTTGTCCGTAATGATGGAAATGATGGGGCCGCTGATGCTTTACAATAATATCGCAATCAAGGCCGAGGCAGCTATGGCACTGTATGAATATGTCTATTGGGGAACATCAACCCACCTTGAACGGATGAAGATTGGGATGGAAACCCATTATGGCGATAAGGGCGGCTTTTCCGAAGGCATGGGTTATTTGCAGTATATAAACGAGGATGTTCCCTATCTGATGGTAGCGTTGAAAAAGGCTCATGCGCAAAAGAGGGAATCTTTTAAACTCCCAACCAAGTTTAAAAGGTCTGGGTATCATCTGATGAAAATGGCCCGCAACATCCGCGCCAAGAAAGAGGAAAAATACATTATTCGGGTCCCCGTAGAAATAGATGACGGATGTACCTACACCCCCGAATATGCGGTATGGGGAACACTGACAAACGATGTGAAATTTTTCCAGATGGCTCGGAAATATCTAATGGAAGACACGACATCGTATTTGGGGTATCGAAACGATTTAGTTCAAAACTATCAAAGCCAAAATAAACCTATTCCTTCTGAAATGGAAATCCAGGATATGTATTATCGAGTTTTCATAGAAAACTCAAAAAAATATGGAAATCCCCTGGCCGGATCTCCTCTGGTTGCTTTAGGCTATTCAGAATGGAATTATAAAGCCTTGGACGACTTGAATGAAGCCGACGGTGTTTCAGGAGCGTATGAGGACGATGCGGCTATTATAAACTACCGGGATCAAGAGGGCAAAGACTATTCCATTACCCTTGTTGCCGAAAATGGAGACCTGTGGAAAAATGGCCAGGCTCATGATCAGCAGGACAACGTAAGTTTTACTCTGTCCTCTACGAGGGATGGGCATATCGTCCGCGATATGGGGTATGCCGGGTTTGGTGTAGATGGCAATACCCATGGATACAAGGACCATAACGTACTGATGCGGCCAAATTACTCGGAATATAGCGATGGGGCTGGCAATCAATCCCTTAATTATTCAACCCTGGCCAGTCGTGCAGAAAATTACACAGGGCATTATACCGGATTCAATACATACGGTCTTTTGGGATTAGTTTCGAATAAACTTGCTGATTATGGCGTGATGGGGGCTGGCGGTTCTGAAGCCAAGTTAGTCGACTCGTTAAGAGAAGATGGTTTGCTAGGGTATACCGTATACCAAAAGACTTTAGGGAGTGAATTCAGTGATCCTCTAACTCATGAGAACGTACGGGTTGAACCCTTTGAGAATTACCGAACCATCGTCTATTTCGGGAAGACACTCTGGCTTTTTGACCAACCCTCGGACAACAATCTTCTATGGGTAATAAATGGAAGTAACGAAATTGGAAAAATTCAGGGAAGCTATTTTGATGACAAGGCAGATCTCTGGATTGGGAATCAACCAATTCATCGTCTAGGTAGTTGGACAGAGGTTGGAGCCAATCAGAATGGAAAGCGTGCCGACTATTCAGTTAAATCGATATGGGTCAATAGGCAAACTGTCAATCTAAAAAAAATTCAGAACTCAGATTCCAATTCATATGTCCTTCCCATATCAATGCGTTACTCCATTGATTTAAGGCATGAATTTGTATGGGTAATTACAAATCTCAAAGATGTTCAATGCTTTGAAAGAACGGATGGCGACTTGAAACAGCGGGTCATCGTCCCTGCAAGGGGTGTATACTACAGTATTCAGGATGTCTTACCGGACATATCGGAATCGAACAGGAGTACCTATAACGGAATAATGTTTGCAGAGCGCAAGGGAAAGGGGGAGTGGACTGTGTTGGGTGTATTAAATAATGGTGAAAGAATCAATAAGACTACTATCAAGTCGAAATATTTACCGTCAAATTTGATTTTGAGGGCGAGGTAATATGTCATTTATTCGGTATGTTTTCTGTGCTTTTTTGATTGTCTTGATGGCATGCTCTGACGAACCGATCCGAACGGGCCCATTTCATGAGGTGTATCATTGCGACTTAATTGGATATGATTTCATGAATCGTGCTGATTATGATCATTTTTGCACAGAGGATGTTGCTGAATCAAGAAGAATATTAGATTCTATTAGTAAAATTATTGCAAATGAAACATATATAGAAAAAGATTGTAAAATAGATGAAACTCGTTTTTTAAGTAAATTTTGGAAAACATTTGAAACCTTTCAAATTGAAATTTTTAAAACTTCATATTCTATTACAGTAACAGGAGCGAATCATGGTGATTCTTATGTAAAGTGGTATTCCATAGATGTGTTTTCAACATACGAATGCACTGGTTCGCTTGATTCAGAGATAATACAGGTGTTGAAAGAACCTGATTGTAACGATACCATGACAATAAAATTTATCATTGATTTTTTTGACAAGCAGTCAGATGAAAAGTGTATTCAGAGAAAATAGAGGTGTTTGTAGGTAGTTTATTTATAAATGATGGTTGATTGCATCAATAAGGCTACTATCAAGTCAAAATATTTACCGTCGAATTTAGTTTTGAGGGCGAGGTAATATGCCTTTTATTCGGTATGTTTTCTGTGTTTTTTTTATTGTCTTGATGGCTTGCTCCGACGAACCGATCCGAACGGGACCATTTCATGAGGTGTATCATTGCGACTTAACTGGGGATGATTATACGAATCCTGGAGATTATGATTATTTATGCACGGAGGAATTTGCAGAATTATTAAGAGAATATGATTCTATTCAAAAAAATGTTATAGATGAAACATATATAGAAAAAGATTGTAAAATAGATGAAACTCGTTTTTTGAGTAAATTTTGGGAAACGTTTGGAACCTTTCAAATTGAAATTTTTAAAACTTCATATTCTATTACCGTAACAGGAGCGAATCATGGTGATTCTTATGTAAAGGCGTATTCCATAGATGTATTTTCAGCATACGAATGCTCTGGTTCGCTTGATTCAGAGAAAATAGAGGTGTTGAAAGAACCTGATTGTAACGATACCATGACAATAAAATTTATCATTGATTTTTTTGACAAGCAGTCAGATGAAAAGTGTATTCAGAGAAAATAGAGGTGTTTGTAGGTAGTTTATTTATAAATGATGGTTGATTGCATCAATAAGACTACTATCAAGTCGAAATATTTACCGTCAAATTTAGTTTTGAGGGCGAGGTAGAATGTCTTTTATTCGCATTGTTTTCTGTGCTTTTTTTATTGTCTTGATGGCTTGTTCTAAGAGCCTACCAAACAGGACCAGTCGACTCCATTGGCTTTTTTTTATAATATCCGGTGCGAATATTTATAAGTCATATCACATTGAGCATTGTATGGATGGTGATTGTAAGAAATATGAATGCACACATTCACTTGATAAAAATATAGCAGTATTAAAAGAACCTGGTTGTAACGATTCGTTAGCATGCCGTGATGGCTTATTCCAATTCTCTATATGTACACAAAAAGGCCGCGGAGCGGCCTTTTTTAGTTACTAGTTTAAAGTTACTAGTATAAGTTTAATCTAATCACGCCAAAGGCGCCCTAGTAACTAATAACTAGTATCTAGTAACTCCTAATTGCGCAATTAGTCGCGGAACTTCACCTGCTTGGTGCCCTTCACGACTTCGCCGATCTGCACCCACTTTTCGCCCTTGGCTTCGAGGTGAGCGGTGACTTCGGCCTTGTCAGCCGGGTCGATGAAGATAAGCATGCCCATGCCCATGTTGAAGGTCGAGTACATTTCGTCCTTTTCCACGGAGCCGGCCTGCTGGATGAGCTTGAAGATCATCGGAGGATCCCACGTGGTGCGGTCGATAATCACGTCGACATCGTCCGGCAAGATACGCGGAATGTTGCCCTGGTAGCCCGAACCCGTGATGTGGGCGAGGCCCTGGATAATCTTCTTGTTGCAGAGATCGATAAGGCTCGGGTAGTAGCTGCGGTGCGGAGTGGCGAGAGCTTCGCCAATGGACTTGTCCATGCCGTCGACAACGGTGTCGACCTTGTAGCCGGCCACGTCAAAGAGCACCTTACGGGCGAGCGAATAACCGTTTGTATGCAAACCGGTAGACGGGAGACCGAGAATGATGGTACCCGGCTTGATCTTCTTGCCGTCGATGATGTTTTCGCGTTCCACGACACCCACGATGGTACCGGAAATGTCGTAGTCACCCGGACCGTAGAAGCCCGGCATTTCAGCGGTTTCGCCACCGATCAGAACGAGGTCGTTTTCGCGGCAGGCCTTGGCCATACCGGCAACGAGCTTGTCCATCACACCCGGTTCCAGGCGGCCGGTAGCCACGTAGTCCAGGAAGAACAGCGGACGTGCGCCCTGAACGAGAATGTCATCGCAGCAGTGGTTCACAATGTCCTGACCCGGGAGTTCGTGCGTGCCCATTTCGATGTCGACCTTGAGCTTGGTGCCCACGCCGTCAACGGAGCTCACGAGGACAGGGTCCTTCATGCCGAGGTGGTTCAGCGTAAAGAGGCCACCGAAGTTGCCCACGTCGCCCAGAACGCCCTGGTTGAATGTAGTACGTACGGATTTCTTGACACCGACCATCGCCTCGTCGGCGCGTGCCAAGGACACTCCTGCGTCTGCGTAATTCATCTTTTATCCTTTGCCCTAGCGGGCATCTATTCGCCCTTAACGGGCATTTTGTTTTTCATCAATATTTCTGAGCGCATCCAGAATCAGGCTCGTGGTGTCAGACATCTGGTTGATGTTCACAATGTCCGGCATCAGGTGCGTGTCGAGCTTGAAGAGCGTCTCGTCGCCCCACGACAGCATCTTTTCGAGAGCGTCCGGCCCTGCCAGTTTGCCACACTTGGCACAGCAGATTCGGCCTTCCTGGAATGCGATAAATCCCTTTTCGCCGCTGCACTCGAACATGACCGTTCCGGTGATGCGGCTCTTTTCCATCGTCTGCGCAAAGTCGATAAACGGAAGCACCTTGGCAGAGGCCAAAAGCGACAGGCGTTCGAATTCGTCGAAAGCCTTGTTCTTTGCGCGCAGGCGGTCGGCAACCACCTTGTAGAGGTACACCATGATATTCGGGTTCTTGTCCAGGAACTTCACGAATTCCTCGTGCGGAATGTGAAGCACCGTGGCACCGTCTTCGCCCGCGATCACGGTATTGCTCGTCGGCTCGTTACAGATAATGGACATTTCGCCAAAACAGGTGCCTGCATCCAGATTCGCAAGCGTATTGTAGTGACCGTCAGCCAGAAGTTCGCCGCAAATAAGGGCGCGTCCGCTCTGCAACACGCAGAACGAATCACCGATAGAACCGCCATTGATAATGACTTCACCCGGCTCGTACTCACGAATCTGGGCATTCAACAGCAAATAGTCGGCACATTCCCTCGGGACCTGCTGTAAAAAAGGAACCCCGATTTCATAGTTGGCTGCAATCCAATCACCAATACCTGTATGAGTCTTCATATCCTAAAAGATAAAAATATTGTGGTACCAGTCAAATTCCTTCTGGACAGAATCGGCCCCATTTGTTGCATCCTGTATACAGGAACGCAGATTCTGGAGCAATTCGGCAGGGAAGGCGACCGCCGATTCGAAAAAGTCGTTTCCGCCGCCCGGCCCCTTGCGACCGTCGTTCTGGTACACGCGCTTTTCCCTGAACGCCCGGATATACTTGATGCGCGGTTCGGCCATCAGCAATTCCTCTGGAGTCGAGAACATCCCCGGATTCACCCACAGATCGGCGCTATCGGCAATCGCTATGATTTCTTCGAGCGTAAAACGGAGTTCGCGGCTCGTATCCGAAGCCCACAAGTAGCAGCCCCCCGCATCCCTGATGAGTGTCGCCGTCAAGCTGTTGCCGCCCGGAGCATGCCACACCCCACCGTAGCTCATGCCCGCAAGAACGCGAGGACAAGGTTTAGACGAAAGACGAGAGGCGAGAGACGAGAGAGAGTCATCTTGAGCCGAAGCAATCTCTACTTCTGGTTTGTTGGGGGAAGAGTCCCCCTCGCTTTCCTTCGTTGGCTCCGTGACAAAGGTCCCTGAGCCTGCCGAAGGGCCGCTACCCTCTCTAGCGGGGGACACCCCCGCAACGCCCCCGTTAGACGCCTTCAAATACGCATCCTTACTTTGTTCAAAAATCGAGTCGGCAAGCGCTTCCACGCCGAAAAGTTTTCCATACAACTTAATCCATTCGGCCTTCGCGAGTGGCGTCTGTTCCTGCCACTCCGACGTAAGCATCAGCGGAAGTCCCAAGGCGTTCACCCGTTCGTAGTCGTCCAGACCGCCCCCCGTGGCAAAGTCCATCACAAGGCCGGGCGAAAGCGCCACAATCTTTTCGAGCGAAAGCGAGGGGCCGTTCCCGACTTCCGCGACAAGTCCCGACGCGACCTGCGCATAAAGGGCGCTATCCACGAGGTATTTTCCTTCGCCCACCCCGACGATGCGGTCCCGCAGTCCAAGTCGCAACATGTAGCCCACCTGCGCCGACGAAAGCGCCACCACGCGCTCAAGCGGCACCCGCAGCACCGTCGAACCGCGCAAAGCCTCGGGAAGAGCCCCTTCCGTAGCCTTTTTCGAGGAATCCCCAAGCACGGCGCCACGCGGACGCAGCACAAAACGCTTGATCAGGGTGTCGCGCCCCACTATGGAACGGATTTCTACGACGGACTCGCCAAAACGCTTCCCCAGCCACAGGTTCCTACAAAATTCCGTCTCGGAAGATTCCGACTGAACCTCCAAGACCGCCGCTTTTTCGCCCTGTCTTTTGCCCCCGGAATCCCCGCCACAGGCCCAGAAGACCATGGCGCCCAAAAGACCGACGACCGACAAGGAGCACCGAACGACCCTATTTCCACAAAAAATCCACATTCTAGAAACCTAAAAAAGCACGTAAATCGTTGATTTTTAACATCTTATAAAATTTTTTTTGCCAAATTCCCAAAACATAATGTATTTTATATGCCGAATACAAGCAATGGAATCTTTTATGAAAACAAAGATAGCCTCTTTTTTGAGCATCGTGGCTCTTAGCCTGCTCACACTCACCACCGGTGCATTCGCCGACAGCGAAGACGGGTTCTACGAAAAGGACCACGTCCGCGGGTTCATCTCCATTGGCGCGGACTACCGCGGCATGAGCAAGGAATTCAGCAAGTACGTCAACAAGGAAGCCTTCAGGAATTTCGGCCACAAGCACGAAGCCATCGTTCCTAACGCCACCGATCCGACAGCAGAACCGGATACCGTAGACACCTGGTACAAGGGTAACTACAGCTACAGCAAGTTCAACGACTACTACCTCGGGATGATCGTCAACATCGGTGCCCAGTACAAGCAGTTCCTGACCTGGTTCGAACTCAACTTCATGCCGGTGCAGACCTCCGAGCGTAAGGCTTCCAGCTACACGGTGTACAACATCGAAAACGACGGAACGCCTACATCCCTGAACTACCCCCTCTACGACGTGAAATGGTTCTCCTGCGGCGCCGACTGGATGTTCGGCTGGAAAATCTTCGGTGAAAATTCCTTCATCAACCTGATTCCCGCCGTGGGCTTCGGCTTCAGCCTCATCAACTTCCATTTCGCATCCGAATTCACGCTTGAAGAAAGGGGTAACGAAGAACACACGGAACTCGTGCGCGACCGTTACTACAGCAACCTCGCATCGACCATCACGACCGAACTGGAATTCCGCATCGAAGTCGGAAGGCTCGCCCTTGGCGCCTACGGCGGATTCCGCTTCGTACGCTACAACGACCTTTACACGGAAAGCTTCAACATCCACTACGGCGAAGACCAAACCGACAATCCGGGCGACGTCTGGTACCTGGGTGCCCGTGCCACGTGGTACTTCCTCTCCAAGTGGGACAAGAAACAAGCAGACAAACTATAACGACCGTTCGTGCTCATAGCCGCAAGGCAATACGAACGCACTCACTCTCGCAAACACGCCTCGTTAATACGAGGCGTTTATTGCTCACGGACGACCGCTCGCGTCTAATCTACGGGGTTCGCCCCGAATCTCGCAACCGCCCTTAACGAACAACGGCAGGCAGTCCGTTTGAGGCCGGACCGCCCACCGTCGCCTGTGGTCGAGGATCATCGGGCAAAAGGCCTATCGGGCCTTCGCCAAAATCAATTGCATTTTACGCTACGTGCCGCCATGCCACTTGGCCGGCCGCCCCCGCGAAAACGGGTGCTCACACTGAAAGAAAAAGCCACGCGGTCCCTTGTTCGCATTCGGATTCTTATCGACAACCTTTTCCATCGCCACGTAATGGGCGCAAGTCTCCCTGAGGCAGGAATCCGTTTTCCAGTGCACCATGGTTTTTGCCCTGGGGTACTCCAGCTCCCAGCCAAGGAGAAGCGTCGGGACGCCCATCATCCGAAGCCTATCGGGAAGCGGCGCAAACTGCCCCTGCGTACTGAACAGCACCACGCCGTCGAGCTTTCGGTATATCGCAAACAGGAGCGCATCCTCCATCAGCGACATGTTCGGCGAAACGCCGCGTTCGTCGGGAGCCACGCGGTTAAAGTGAACGCGATACCCCGCCGATTCCAGTTCATGTTCAAAGCGGATAGCGCCTTCGTGCTTCTGGATATGGGGGTTCGTGAAGGGGTGGTAGTAATGGGACTCCAGCTCCAGGTCGCGCTCCACCCCGTTCTGAAAATACCGGAGCGCCTGCATCTGCACCCAGGACTTCAGCCCCCTAAAGTCGAGCCTCGAGTGAAACCGGTGATGCACCCGGTAATACTCGTTCACCTTTCTCAGCGTATAGCCGTCCAGGAAAAAGCCTATGCGCAAAGGCTCCATGAATGTACCTCCACAAAAAAAAGACGTGCATATTATTAACACGCTTTTTTCAGGGAGCCACGAGCCTTTTTTGATGTAAAATTTTCAATACAAAGAAAAAGGATGCAAAAACTAGAGCAAATCCCTTTTCTTCAGGTCGTCCATCAGGGATCCCGGCATCCAGCCCCTGAGCGCCTCGTATTTCGGGTCGTCAAGCTTCTTGCGCCACGCCGCGGCCCTTTCCTTGTCGCCCTTGTCGTTGTAGATACGGATCAGGTTCAGCACGGAACACCAGTAGCGGATACTCTTGCCGGTGCGCTCCAGGTAGGAGGCGGCACTCTTCTCGTAAATCTTCGCGGACTCGTCGTAGCGCTTTAAGCGGTAGAGCATATCCGCCTTTATCTGCAACATCACAGGGTGCCCCGGTGCGCGCGAAAGCCCGCGCTCGGCAAGCTTAAGACCCGTCGAAAAGTCTTCCTTGTCGTAGTGCATCCAAATAAGCGGCGTGAGAAACAGCGGCCAGAAACGCTCGGACTTTTTCGAAGCGCTGTCGAGCGTGGCAAGGTAAAGTTCGCGGTTGTCGGACTTGAACGGAACCCAGCTGAAGCTCTTGTCGATGTAGTAGGCGTATATGGCAAAGAAAGCGCGCGCCTCGAGTTCCTCGGATTCCTCGAAAGCCTTCGCCGCAGAACGCGTCGTCATGGCACCCTTCACGGAATGTCCGGTTTCCCCCTGCACAAAGCCGATTTCAAACCGACGCAGGGCATCCCACAGGCCCTCGGTCTCGCATTTCTCGAGTAGCTGGCCCGCCTTCTGCAAGGCCGCCGTATCGCCCTTGTCGTCATAGACGCTGATACGTACAACATTTTCGAGAACACAGCCCGCCGCCTCGTTTACGGAACGCAGCTTCTTCGCATGCTCCAGGGCATCTCCATAGCGAAGCGCCATCGTCGCAGACGTCGCCTTCACCCACAAATCGTTCTGTTCCGCCGGCAGCTTGAGCGAAAGATTCTCGCCCGCCCACAAGACGGAAACCGCAACAGAAAAAATCAAAAATACGCGCAAAAACATCGGGCTAAAGATAGAAAAAATAGCCTCCGCGAAAGCCCCTTATGTTGATAAGTTTTGGATAAATGTCCCCCATAAACACATTATCCACATCGCCAAATGAATCCCCGTGGATAAAAAATTGAACCTACAGGGGGGCAGGGCCTCAACTTTTTTATTCCAAGTTGGAATAATCGGCAGCGACCGTTTCAAGGGCATTTTTTCGTACGCACCGTTTTCGTAACTCGTTGACATTCAAAACGATACCGTTTCAAAATTCAGGATAACGTTGAAAAACGCCCAAAAAACGCAAAATTACGGAATTATGTTTTTTTCGAAACCTTTTGCGAACCATATTGCATGAGCACAAAAAAAATTCTATAACTACAACAGGTAATAAACAATATTTCAACAAATCAACAACTAATCAACATGTAAAAGAACATTTCACCAGTCATAGCGCGAGTTCTCGCAACGGAGGCCCTATGAAGCTCTTCCACAAAACATCAGCCCTGTCATTCTACATGATCCATTCCGGATTCAAGGCTTTCAAGGCCCGGGTCAAGGAGGAACTGGACAGCACGGGTGGCGGAAACCTGGACGACCTTCTGGACGACGAGAAACTCCACGCCTACTACAGGAACGGCGACTCGCCCGACTACGTCGCGGCAAGCCTCTGGAATCCCGCCCTCGAAGAAGACTGAATTTTTAAAAACTCTCTCCTCCTAGAAACAAAAAAATTCCGCAGCGGTGTGCTGCGGAATTTTTTTTAAACCCTTTCGAATAAGCTCTACTTCGCAGGGCAGCCTTCGACAGTTTCGAACTTGCCCTTGTTCACGGTCACGATCTTCGTGTTCGTGTTCATGCCGCGCTTGAACTTGATTTCGCCGTACACGCCCTGGAAATTCGCCGTATTGTTGATGGCGTTCGTCAGGCTGTTCGGCTTTTTAGCAAGCGAACTGAAAACGATATTTGCCGCATCGTAGCTGAGGCCACTTACCTTGTCTTCACCGGGTTCATCGCCCCAGCGTTCCTTGAAGTCACCCACGAACTTCTTCAGGTTCTCGTTGCCTCCGTCCATGTCCATGGCAGGTACGCTGAAATACGAGCTGTCCACCTGGCGCTTGCCCTGAATCAGAAGTTCGCGGCCGTACCAGCCCGAAGCACCGAGCAGGACGCCCGATATCTTGTTGAACGCCACCTGGCCCGCCATAAGGCCCGCATCGCCCGGATTGGTCGCCGGAATAAAGATGCCCGGAATCTCGAACGTGGAATCCTGCATATAGAACTTGCGTTCCTTCGCGTTCACCGCATCGAGGTCGGAGGCGCCCTTGGCGATGTTCCTGCGGCGGTTCAGCTGCTTAAAGCGCACGTCGCGGAGCAGGCTAAATTCGGTCTTGTAGTCGGGGCGGCCTTCTTCGTAGTTGCGGAAAGCGATAACGCTTCCGCCACGGCGTTCCACCGCCGAGGTAAAGCTCTGCGACATCGAGGCGCCGTAACCGCCCAACGGGCTGAGCACCGCGAACTCGCGGATAGAAAGGCACTTGGTTGCAAAGTCGGCAATGCTTTTCGCGAGGTTGTCCATGGTGATGTTCACCTGGAAAATGTTCGGTCCCATCTTGGCGATACCGTCGTCGGTCGCTGTCGGGGTAAGCATCGGGATATTCTGGAAATTGCTGCCAAGCCATGCGGCAACGGTTGCGGCAGGCGCACTCATGATGGGGCCCACAACGGCAACCACGCTATCCTGGTTGATTGCCTGCTGGGTACGGAGAAGCGCCTGGGCGGCATCGGCACGGGTATCGGCCACGCGCAGGTTCACCTTGCCCTTCAGTCCAGCCTTTTCATGGGCGAGAATCACCCCCTGAATGGCTGCGGCACCGAATTCGGCAAAGTCACCCGACAAGGGCGCAAGCACCAGCACCGTAGGCATACCAGCACCCTGGCCCTCCAGGGATTCCAGTCCCTTTTCGGCCGTACTCGAAAGATTTTCGGCAACGCCTCCGGCAATCACCTTCTTGTACCAGTAGCGGGCGGCACGGTAACGCTTGGAGTTCTGGCATTCGCGGCCAATCTGTAGCTGCAGCCAACCAATGATATCCTTGTCGACCGGGTACTTTTCCAACAGCGCCTGCAACTGGTCCGCCGTCATGAGCGAAGCCGCTATCGTCTGGATAGCCACGTCCTTGGTACGGTTTTTAGCGGCGGGGTTCTTGGTGTAGGCCAGAATGCGGAGCATGGCCTCTACACCTTCGTAAACGTTCCCCTGTTCGACCGTCACAATGGCATTCGCAAGCTCCATGCGTTCGCGGTAGGCCGAATTCACGTAGTATTCCAGGAAACGCGACGAAAGCTTAAGGGCGTCGTCACGCTTGTGTTCGCGCAGGTAGCATTCCGTGAGCATGACCGCGGCCTTTTCGCCTGCGGGCTTGCGGAAATTGGACTTGTAGACCTTCGAGAGCGGAGCCACCGCCTCGGCGCACTTGCCGTTCTGGATTAGGGACTTCGCCTGGGCAACTTCATCCTGGGCGAACAAGGCGGTCGCAAGACCCGCGACCAGTACAAGGGGTAAAAGACTTTTCATACTAGGATTCCGCAGCGGACTGAACCACTTCGTGTTCTTTCTTGATTTGCTTCTGGAGGGATTCAGGGAGCTTGGCCCAGTCAATGATATCTACGCGGAAAGGAAGTCCGCTATCGACAAAGGCCTTTTCAATGGCCGTCATGACCTCGAAAGAAAGAGGCTTTTCGGAAATCACCACCAGTTCCAGTTCCGTATCGGGGGTAAGATCCACACCCGAAACACGAGCACCATGGGCCCAGACTTCCATCCCCTCGAAATGGAGGGCAAGGATCCGTTGGACCTTTTCCAAATGATCAGATTCTATGCATAAAGCCATATACGTAAAATATAGTTAAATGGGGACTTTCGTAAAAACGGCGGCGCCCCCTGTTTCCTAAACGAACCAAAAATATGC
Source organism: uncultured Fibrobacter sp. (assembly GCF_947166265.1). Taxonomy (NCBI): domain Bacteria; kingdom Pseudomonadati; phylum Fibrobacterota; class Fibrobacteria; order Fibrobacterales; family Fibrobacteraceae; genus Fibrobacter; species uncultured Fibrobacter sp. The sequence goes on from NZ_CAMVDO010000019.1 coordinate 39,636, forward strand.
GCCATTTTAGGGCTGAAACCCCTCCCTTTGTTGTATATTTAGAGAAAAAAGGCGGTACCTTATGCTGATGGAAAAGATTGCATCCCCTGCTGATGTGAAAAAGATGGACATGGAAACCCTGAGGGCGCTCGCGGCCGAAATCCGCACGGCCTTGATCAACAAGATTTCACATTGTGGTGGACACTTGGGACCGAACCTCGGCTTCGTAGATGCCACCATCGCATTGCATTACGTCTTTGAATCGCCCAAGGACAAGATTGTCTACGATGTATCTCACCAGAGTTACACGCACAAAATTTTGACCGGACGCGCCGAGGCGTTCCTGAATCCAGACAAATATTGGAGCGTTACGGGCTATACCGAACCCTGCGAAAGCGAACACGACCAATTTATGATTGGCCATACTTCGACTTCGGTGAGCTTGGCACTCGGACTTGCAACCGCCCGCGATGTCCTGGGTGAAAAGGGCAACGTCATCGCCGTCATCGGTGACGGTTCACTCAGCGGCGGCGAAGCATTCGAAGGCCTCGACAACGCTGGCGAATACGCGACGAACTTTATCGTGGTGGTAAACGATAACGAGATGTCCATCGCCGAAAACCACGGCGGTCTTTACGGAAGCCTCGCGGAACTCCGCGCCACGCAGGGCAAGAGTGAAAACAATTACTTCAAGAGCCTCGGCTTTGACTACCTGTATGTAGAACAAGGTAACGACATCGAATCGCTCATCGCCGCGTTCAAGCAAGTGAAAGATTCCACGAAGCCTGTGGTGGTGCACATCCACACGCTCAAGGGCAAGGGCTACAGCTTTGCCGAAAATTCCAAGGAAGGTTTCCACTGGACAGCGCCTTTTGATATCCCAAGTGGCGTAGTGGACTGGGGCAGCGGAGAATCTTATGGCGGCATTCTCGGCGAATACCTGATGAAAAAAATCAAGGCGGACCCGAAGGTGGTCGTGATTCACTCTGCGGTGCCCGCAGGTATCGGGTTCTTTGCAGACCAGCGTAAGGAAGCAGGCAAGCAGTTCATTGATGTAGGCATCGCTGAAGAGCATGCCGTTGCACTCGCCTCGGGCCTTGCCAAGGGCGGCGCGAAACCCATCTACAGCACTCACGGCACGTTTATCCAACGCACCTATGACCAGCTTTCGCAGGACCTTTGCGCGAACAACAACCCGGCCACATTGCTCATTACCATGTCCGGTGCCGATGGCATGAACGATACGACGCACCTCTGCATTTTCGACATCCCGATGATGAGCAATATTCCAAATCTGGTGTACCTCTGCCCGACATGCGTGGAAGAGGCCATCGCCATGATGGATTACGCCATCGAACAGACGGAACATCCAATGGCTATCCGCATTCCAAACGGAGTCGCACACCGGAGTGTAGCATTCGACAAGGATTACTCCAAGCTGAACACGTACAAAGTAGATAAACGCGGAAGCAAGGTCGCCTTGATCGGTCTCGGCAGCTACTACGCCCTCGCCGAAGAAGCCACAGCGGAACTTGCGAAACAGGGAATCGATGCGACCATCATCAACCCGCGTTTTGCAACGGGCATCGATGCCGAAACGCTCACGGAACTATGCACCGACCATCAGGTGATCGTGACACTCGAAAACGGCGTAGTCGATGGCGGCTTCGGCGAAAAAATCGCCCGATTCTACGGCAACAGCAACATGCGCGTACTCGTAAAGGGCCTCAAGAAGGAATTCTACGACAAGGTCCCCTACGGGCAGCTCATGGAACGTAACCGCCTCACGCCCAAGCAGATTGTGGAAGATATTTTAAATAGACTCTAAATTGGGTTTTAAAACTACAATTTCTGAATTAAAAACCCATTATAGGGTTGTTTTATAGACAGAAATTTAGTATATTTAAGATAGATATCTAGGAGGTCGACATGTACAGGGCAACACCGCTTACAGAACAAACCGCTCTCAAAGAGCTTGGCGAACGCATCCGTGCGCACCGCGTCGCCCTGGACCTCTCGCGCGAAGCCCTCGCCGAAAAGGCGGGCGTCGGCAAGAATACATTAGTGCGACTCGAAATGGGCCAGAGCGTAAGCCTCTCGCACCTTGTCAAGGTTCTGTTGCAATTTGGATTTGCAGAATCGCTTGTTAACATTGTTCCCGATTATAGCCGTAGCCCCATGATGCTCCTCCGCGAATCGCAAAAACTGCCCCAGCGCAAACGTGCCGGTCGCAAGAAGAAGGCTGCCGCCAATGCGCCCTGGGTATGGGGAGAGGATAAATGACCTCCGTCGAGGTGCAGCTCTGGGGAACGACTGTCGGGGCGCTCTACCAAAAAGAGGGCGACGAATTCGCCTCGTTCGAATACGCTCCAGACTTCGCCCGCAGTGGCATAGAACCCGCGCCGGTCGCCATGCCCGTACGCAGCGGCGCCATTTACCGTTTTCCGGACCTTTCTCCCGCCACCTTCCATAGGCTGCCGGGGCTTTTCGTCGATTCCATTCCCGACAAGTTCGGCAACAAGATTATCGACCAGTGGCTTGTCCAGAACGGCAGGGACCCTAAAAGCTTTACCGCGCTCGAACGGCTCTGCTACACCGGCTCGCGCGGCATGGGCGCACTCGAGTTTTACCCCGTCATCGGTCCCGCCCCCGTCAAGAGCGAACCGCTCGAAATCGAAAGACTTCGCACCCTTGCGGCAAACATCCTGGACCAGCGCAAAAAAGTGAAGGTCAGGCTCCGCGAAAAAGACGCGTTCGAACAGATTGTCCGTGTCGGGACATCTGCCGGAGGCGCCCGCGCAAAGGTGCTCATCGCCTATGACGATTCGACGGGGACCGTGCTCTCGGGGCAAGTCCGCGCCCCCGAAGGATACGGCTACTGGCTTCTAAAATTCGACGACATCGAGAACAACCGCGACAAGGAAAACGCCGACCCGGCAGGTTTCGGGGCACTTGAATACACCTACAGCCAAATCGCAAAAGAAGCGGAAATCGAAATGACGGAATGCCGCCTGCTGGAAGACGGCGACCATAGGCACTTCATGACGCGCCGCTTCGACCGCACCGAGAACGGCGGCAAACTGCACTACCAGTCGCTTACGGCCATCGCGCACTACGACTTCAACATTGCAGGGGCGTACAGCTACGAGCAGGCTTTCGCCATCGCAAGGCAAATCGGGCTTTCCACCGCCGACATCGAACAGATGTACCGCAGGGCCGTATTCAACATTTGCGCGAGAAACCAGGACGACCACACGAAAAACATCGGCTTCTTGATGGACAAGCGCGGCAACTGGTCGCTCGCCCCCGCCTTCGATGTCACCTACGCCTACAACCCCGTCGGCCGCTGGACCGGAACGCACCAGATGACCTTCAACGGCAAACGCGAAAAATTCACCCTCGACGACTTCAAGGCGGTGGCAAAAAGCGCCGGCCTCGTACAGGGGCGCCACAAGCGCATCCTCGAGCAAGTGCAAGATGCTCTCGCAGGCTTCAAGAAGCTAGCCAAGGCAAATGACGTCCCCAAGAAACTCGTTCAGGAAGTTGCGAATAATTTAATTAAATTTTAAAGACCCTAAATTAGGTTTTTAATGTAAATATTTTAATATAAAGACCTAGATTTGGGTTTTAAATAGACTTTACAAAATCAGCGTAATAGGCTTGTCGGCTACGAGACTGTCCGGTGCAACCTTGCAGTCAATCACAAAAATTTCCACACCCGCCTTTTGGGCATTTCGAAGCGCCTTGCCGAATTCAGGATGGATATTGTCGTCGGGGCCAAAACGCTTGCATCCCTTCATTTGAATGAGAAACAGAACGCCGCATTCGTAGGAAGTGCCATCTTCGGCGGCCAAACGTTCCGATTTTATGCGGGTCAATTCTGTCAGGTGCTTAATTCCTCTTTCCGTAGGGGCGTCGGGAAAGGTGGCAAAGCCGTCGTGCTCCAGGGTGACGCCCTTCACTTCCAAAAACATCTTGCGGCCCGCGAATTCGATGTAGAAATCGAACCGAGAGTTCCCGAAGGTGTATTCAGGGCGAACCAGCTGCAATTTTGGGAAACGCCGCTTGTTTGCTCTAATCCATTCTGCTGCCACCTTGTTGGGGGCCTGACTGTCCATGTTTACGAGAACAGTGCCTCTAGGCGTAACCTTCTCTACCGCAATCAGGTCATAAGGAGTCTTGCGAGCGAGATTCGTGGACTGTTCAAGGTAAACAACCGCACCGGGTAACAAAAGTTCCCGGCATCGGCCCGTATTTTTCACATGAACCACGGTCTTTTGCCCCTCGATGTTCACGTGGGCTATAAAGCGGTTTGGCCGAGAAACGAATGTCGCCTTTACAATTTTTCCGTACTGCATTGCTTTTAGGGAATATACATCTTTTTCAGGGATGTTAGGCGAATTTAAATATTCGTCCGAGAAAAAACTCCCCGAACGCAAGGGCCGGGGAGAGGTTTACTTGGTCATTAGGAAAATATCTTTCTAGATGGTTTCCGCAAGCCTCCGCATCTTCTCGAAATCGTGCGAAGGATTGTCAACAACTTCGGGAATACCGAAGGCGTCCTCTTTCAGGGTAAGGCCATATTGCCCGATATCTTCGGCAAGTTTCGTCCCTTCGTAAACCTGCAAGGGGAACGCTCCCACCTTCCCGACACCATAGCTTTTGACAATCCCAATATCGCGGGCAAAAGAATCATAAGTCTGCAGCGGAAGCCCGTAAATCAAGGTGACCATCGTCGCGATCCCAAGCTCCCTGCAACGATCCAGCTTTTCGCGAAGTTGCGCCTCGGTCTTGTTACCGCCACGCTGAATAGTTTTCAATACAGCCGGATCAAGACTCTGCACGCCAATCTCGAAACTCACATTCGGATTCAGCGAAGCCTCTTCCATGAAGCGTTCCGTCAGCAGTTCCGGGCGAATCTGCAGCGTGACTTTTCCTGCGAAATCGACTTTGCGAATCAACTTTAGGTACTGTTCCCCGTGGCCTTCGTAATCATTGAAGAGCGGATCCAGAACGTTCAGCTTTTTCACCCCGCGATCCTTGAACAACTTGAGTTCATCGAGATGACGCTCGTAATTATCGATGCGATACACCTTGCCCGAGAGCGTATCACGATGCTTGCAGAAGGAACAGCGGAAAGAGCAACCGCGGCGAGTTTCAGCCCGCACGGTATCAACACCACCGCCAAGGGAGATGACGCCCGAAAGATACGGAGATTCAAGTTCTCCAAACTTGGGCAAATCCATCATACGTGAAACACCTTGGTTGATATAGTGGCGTAAATTCGCGAATATCTTTTCGCCGTAGCTGAGCGTAAACATATCCGCGAACGGAAAACGCCTGCGAAGTTCCTCTTCACTCCCAAAAATGGAGGCTCCCCCCAGCATAATGAAGATGTCCGGAATGCGTCGGCGAAGTTCCGCGCCAGCGAGTGCAACCATCTTCTCGCACCAGCCAAACACGCTGAACGCGACCACATTGTACCCACCAATGAGCACCCTGGTAACAACCTCGCTTGCAACGAGATTCCAGTCAATATTGAAATCGCCGTTCATCTTCTGAAAGCGATTCAAATCGCTAGTGAACACATCAAGCGTATCGCCTGCATTGGCAGGACTGTTCCAGAACGCGCCGGCAAGGCAGCTGGCCCCGTAAGCATCGCGAGGTTCGTTCTTGCGGCAGAAATTACTACTCACAAGCAGCACGTGAAGCGGATTGTAGATGAAGGAGTTTTTCATGAGAGCCTCCATTATAGGTAGCTATGGAATCATATCCTACCCATTAAGGATGGAATTAATCCACATTTCATCAGAAGCATCAGCATCCGTGAAGAGGCCAAACATCTTCTTCATCGAGAATACAAGTTGAGTTGTTTCGCAGTCTTGTACCTTGTCTTCAGAAGAAAACTCTAACCAACTACACAAATCATCCATCGAGACTTCGGCATGCCCCTTCAAAGGCATACATTCAACATTTTCAGTCTGCTTGATACTCCCGTTGGAAGACACGACCAAGCTGCGTTCTTTCGTGGAATTCTTGACCTGTACAGAGAGCGTCGTATCCATAACGTTATTACGGAGAAACGAGAAAAACTTGAAGTCAGAGGCTTTTTGCATTCCGGAAGCATCCTGTCGTAAAATTTTCCACTGGCAGTTCTTGAATCTTTGAAGAGAATCCGCCAAGATTTCGGTGTAGTTGTTTTCGCTCACTACCGTCCTGAATTTGACGCTCAACTTCTCGTTAACTTGACGCAGTGATTCAATCTTGCGGTAAAGACCTTCAAACGAAATATTCTGAGCAAAGGCGTCGCGATTCTTTTTCTCGACAAATTCGGGAACAAGGAAATCAACGGGGACCTCCACCTCTGTAATCAGATGCGCCATAGGACGCAGAATGCCGAGTTGCGAATAATCAACTAATACCGAGATGCCAACGCCATTTTCTTTGGCAATTTTCGAGACCCTTAGAATCTCTTCCGGATCGAAAGAGCCCCTTGTAGTAGGAATACGCAAACGAATACCGACATCCTTGAGGCTATCTCGTATTTTCTTGGCAGTTTGCACTGCGCAAGCACCGTCACCATAAGTTTCTTCTTCGAAATAACAGAGTGAGAACCCCAACGAATTTTTGGAATTATTCTGTGGTATTATTGTGATTGGAATGAACTTGGACATATTAATCTCCTTTTGTTAAGGTTTAGGCGATGATTACGCCGGTCTGGATGAGATATGCACGGATGTAATGGTTGTATTCGCGTTCGAGCATCTTGAAGGCGTTACCTTTACTCGGTGTTACCGCGACAACCAACGCCTTGCGGCTAGTCGGGGCTTTGTGCTTCAGGATGGAGTGTTTGCCGCCCCGATAGAAGTTCCAACGACCGCTCCGAAGGAGGGCGTTACAGAAATCGTTGATTCGCTTGTCGGCTGAGATGTAAATCATGGTATACCTCGCTTGGTTAAAATTTTGCAGTAACGATGTGTTTGGAAACATCCCGCTCGGTTGGAACGGAATTCCAGGCTTTTGATGCAGCGAAAAACTGCCGCAGACAAAACGCCAAAAACCACCTATTGATTCAACAGGTGACTACTAATAAATGTCAATGGATTGCTGTCATAGAACCTCCCCTTTTGACTCCAGCGATTGTCAAAAGGCTCAAGCGACTTGCTGGATTCGGGATCGTCAACTATGACACTTATAATATACAATAAAAACGAAGAAAAAGCAATAGGGGAAATGAGAAAAATCCGACTCGCACAATGTGAGTCGAATTTTACTTTTCCATATAATGCTTAGGTAGCTTTTTTCGAGTTATTCTTTAGTTGAGACATTTCGAATGTGACTCTTACTAGATACAAGAAGAATCGATTGTCGTAAAGTTCTAAAAGTTTTTTTTCTATTTCATATCCTTCATCATCCCTCTGGTAATGTCCAATAATTCCGAATATGAAATTCAGAAATTTCTGAAGATCCTCGCGTAAGGGATTTTCGTATTTTTTTGAAGCGAGAGACTCCTTTAAACCCTTTATTTTGTTGTTTCTGTCGCCTAAAAAATCTTCCTTAGAGAAAATGATATTGCCATTATGATCTAATAAAGGTTCAGAATTTAATTTATCTTTAATTTCTTCCAAGGAGGTCAAATAACAAATGGTTCGCTGCAAAAGCGATTTCGCAATTTCTAACAAATGAATGTCGTATGTGGAATCGTTTTCAAACACATCAATGCTTTTGGGATCAATTTCCTTTTGTGCTTCAGTCAGCTTCTCCCGCGCCTTTTCAGAAACCTTCCTTGAGATGGCTATCAGATCGGGGGCTATAAAATTCGATTCTATTAGGGAATCAATGTCGGTTAAGAACTCGATAAAGTCAATTTTGTATTTGGGGCTGTTGGGATAATAGTATTCGTTGTTGAGAACTTCATAATCAATGAATTCAAGGTATTTCTTCATTTCTGACACATCTTTTTCTTTGGCAATTTCATTGATATCATTTTGATACCATTTATAATGCCACAACTCGTTGTCGTTGTTGAATAACGAAAAGTCATAATTTTCGCATATACCGAATTCATTTCTACAACTATAAATATTCTTGAACAAGATGAATGTCGGCAATTGTTTGGCTATTTCTTGTACTTCTTTTTCGAATAAATTGTAATCACCTAACTTAGAAAAATTATCCAAGGTATCAAAGTTTACAATTTGCGCTATTCCATTCCTTAAATAGTCCAACTTTTCAAGAGCCATTTTTGCCGTCTTTAAATCTTTTAGAACATTTTTCCATTCAAAGAAGGATTCCCAAGATTCTATTTTGTAGTAAGTTTGCCAATGCAATTTTTTATCTTCAGGCGTTGGTGTTTCAGATGAAAGGGCTGCCCAATATACAGAGTTATAACTTTGTTTAAGGCAATCTAAAGAGGTAATAATTTCCCTGTAATTTTGTTTTTCCCATTCAGAGAAGATGTATTCCATAAATGATTTTTGTTGGTCTTTTAGGATGGCAAAACAAGTGGGAATTTCTTTTAGTCTGTCCTTGTATCTGTTAATATTCCTTGTTTTTTCATGGATGGATTTGAAGACACAGTCTTTTGCTTTAGCTGCACAGTTCATTATATCAAAAGGAATAGGGTCAATGACATCCTTTTGCTTTTTCTTAGAAATTTTTTGAATATATACTGATTCGGAATTTATAATATGAGCAAAAATTTCTTGCAGCAATTTATGGAGAGAATCTTGTTCGCCATCAACAGAGAAAGCACCTTTGCGACGGAATGAAAATTTTTTATGGGTGTCGGCGACAGAATATAAGGTGGATTCATTTTCAATTCGGTTCTTTACGTCATATAAAATTCCTAGCAGATCATTGAAATTGCGTACCTCCAATAACTTTTCAGTGGGGCTGAATGGAGAATAGTGTTCATGCATGTTCCTTGCGGGTTTTATATATATTGTCGACAGCATACAGCGATACTGATGTTGAAAGGGAGCGTATTCTTCCATTTTAGGTGGAGGAACGCAAGATACGTCCGTTTCTAAAAACAATTTACACTTAAAATCGCGAACACAGATGTCATTAAGATTTGTCAAATGATTTTGAGTAACTTTATTGATATTAAATCCTGTATCAATTGATTGCATTTCTTTGTATTCTTTTTCGAATTTAGGACGTTTCTGTTTTCCAATTCTATCATTCCAGAATGTATTCCATGAATCTATTCTCTGCGTATGGTACTTAAAAGTTTTGTCCCGTAATTCATCTAGATGGTTGACTTGCTGGACTATCCCATTTTCAGGATTAATCGAGGTGAATGAAACGATATTGTAAATTAGGTTAATTGCACTTTCGGTTTGCGAAAATCCATTGCCATCTATCATTCCGTCAAACAAACGAAAATCAACATTTTTCGTCACGATCGGCAAATCATTGTTTTTTAGCAGCTCATTTAGCAATTCGTACTGCTTTTGGGGTGTTTGCCAAATTGAATTTGGAGCCAATAACGCGTTTTTGAACTTTCCTATGAGTTCTTTATTTGGAGTAGAAATAATACTGTATCGTTCAAGTTTAGGAATAGCGACAAGATCTAGCAGGGCAAAAAAGACTAGATACTGCAATATCGAGGCCGCGTTATTTTTTTCATTTTCTTTGGGAATGGCAATAAAGTCGTTTTTGACGAATTTTTTATACTCACTAGCTTTTATGTGGAGACGCTTACTATCATCTACTTGATAAGCTTCAGGTTTGTTGGCATTCTCTAAAAACAAAGACTTAAATTCATTGTACTTGAGAAAACTGATTGACCAATAAATAAAGAAAACGATTGAGGGAAATCTTTTAATAGCAACCGGAGAAATAGCAAGAACTGTTCGCAAGCAAATTATTACCTGTTCTTGAGATTCCGTTTCTGAACCATAATCCCAGAAACTTTTTCCAAAACATCTTTTTATCAATGAAATAATGCTTCTCTCTTGTTGGACAAAGACCAAACGGGGACTTTCTTTTTCTTTGTCACTAAAAGTCTCATATTGAACTTTTGTTGTCCTGATCCTGCAATCTATGTTTAAAACAGCTATAATATCATCGAGATTCCAAAAGAAAGAATTAGATTTTTCTAAACCATAATATTGATCAAAACATGTGTTTTTTTCTATTATTAATTTGAAGTTGTCTGGAGAACGAGCGGCTTTATTCTTGTATTCGATTAATTTTTCAAGAAAAAAAACATTAGCATTCCTATAAATAAGATTTTCCTTTGTGTGATAGGCGCAGAATAACGAAACTCTGTATAGTTCCCTTTTTATTATAGGTGATTCATCATAGCTAAAGAATTTAGTGCAGTAGGAAAATAACACATAGGAAAAGTCTTCATCCGAAACCTTAAATATTTTGACAAATTTTTTTAGAATTTCAGCCTTCTTTTTATGCCAGGAATCTTTATAAGAATCATAGTGTGATACAAAAAAGTCTATGTTTTTATCATCATAGAGTTCTTTATACTCCTGCGTAAGCATTTTAAGGCATTGAATCAATTTATTCTTTATTTTGTCCATCTTTTTCTTACCATCGCCAGTGCCGCAAAAAGCGGATATGTAGAACTGGTAGTATATGGCGCACAACGCCGCAAAGAAAATGGAAAATTCATCGCAATTAAATCTTGCATTCTTTTTGTTTAATTCAGGTATATCGTGTTCAACTAGAAAAATGCATTCCTGCATTAATTGGTCGTCAATGTGTGGACGCCCTTCTCCCAAATCCGAGATATTGTGCCTGAAAATTATTTCAATATTTGTATTGATAGAATTCGTATTACCCGATTCTTTAGAGGCGATATTCGAGACTGCTTTATCGGAATCTAAGGTATCATCGCCAAATAGGCTTTCAAAAGCTTCGTCCATATCAAAATCGTCTGTATTCTTATTCATATTTTCCTCAAAAAAGATGCGTTTTTTTCACCGCAGACCTACACTTGTAAATCTACTCTTTAATTTTGCATCGCGCTTACGGGTGCGCGAAAAACTATACCGACTAGGTGTCGGTGCCGTTGCGTTAGTGATTTAATGGAAGTTCATTTGCGACTCCTAGTTAAGCGTTTGTACTTCTATTCTTCTTATCTCCCGGCGAGCCTAAAACGCTACAAAGCCCTAATTTACTAGGGGCGTAAGCTGTTTCAGACCCTACACCGAAGAAAAAAGCACAATATCGATATGGAGTCTTAAAGATTGTGCTATGAATATATAAACAAAAATTCTTCTAGTCAAGTCCCTGAGTGAAAAAAATTATATATTCCCTACTATGGACACGGAAAAGAAAATAGCCCTGATTATCGACTGCGACAATGCCAAGGCGGACGCCATCTACGGCATTATGGAAGAACTCTCCAAGTTCGGGGAGACGAGCATTCGCAGGGCATACGGCAACTGGAAAGGGAGCAACCCTTGGGAAGAAGTCCTGCATCCGTTCGCAATTCAGCCGATACAGCAGTTCCCCTACACGAAGGGGAAGAACGCGACCGACCTCGCGATGACCATCGACGTGATGGAACTCCTGTTCACGGAGAGCATCGACATTTTCGCTATCGTGAGCAGTGATTCGGATTTCACTCCGCTTGCCATGAAACTCCGTGCCAAGTCGAAACAGGTAATCGGGTTCGGCGAAGAAAAGACGCCGCAGCCGTTCATCGACTCGTGTAATTCTTTTATCTATATCGACAAGTTCAAGAAGCCGACCGAATCGGACGAGGCGACAAACAACATTGAACCGCTTGACCGCAATAAGCTGCGCGGTAATGCGAAAATCATGAACGCCATTCGCAAGGCAATCAGCGAAGAGGCAGACGAAGCGGGCTGGGCAATCGCATCGAAGATTTCGCAGCAAATCAACCGTCAGATTTCGCTGAGTCCCAAGAATTTCGGCTACGCCAAGTGGCCGGCCCTTATCCATGCCACGGAGTATTTCGAAGAGGGCAAGAATTCCAAGGGGCAGCAGGTATTCCGCATCAAGAAGAAATAGTATCTCATTTCTTATTCCGTACGCTCAGCATTGCTAAAACGGCCACTTTTTATGTCGTTTTAGCAATAAAATGAATAAAAAGTGCTAAACTGACACAATTTTTAATCGTTTTAGCACTTTTTTAACGAAAAAATGCTATTTCAACAATCAGCTACGCTTGGCGCAGTAAAAGTTCTACACCAGGAGCGCCATTCACCTTGGATTACAATGGAAATTATTTAACCTAAAATAGGCAACCTATTTAAGGTAATTTTTATGAAGAGCAGTTTTCAATATTGCAGAATATTGAATAAATCTCAGAGTTCGCAAATTTCTTTTTCTGAAAGCTTCGTAACAACAGAGATCTCGGCTACAGAAAGTTTTCCCTGTTCAAGCAGCATTTTCGCGATTTCGCAGGCTGTTCTATGCTTCAGCCAAGCTTCATCAAAGTCTTTCATCAATTCGCAACGCATATATCTGGCACTAAAATCACTCAATTTCACTTCGTTTTGCAAGACCTTGAACACGGGGGCAGGTTTGTCTATAACAACAAAGTTAATGTTACTTCACACACCTAACCGATCTAGCTTCGTCCTTGCCGAAGGCGCTAATCTTGGCGGCCTTGGTGCTGAAATCGAGCAGTAGGTAGTAGGCGAGGCCGTCAGGAGTTTCCGAGGCACTCCAGAAGTGGGCATAGCCACCGATGCCGTCGAACTTGCCGTCCGTGGCGTTGTTTCCGGCGAGGCGGTAACCGGCGGGGAGTGCGTTAAAGCCGAAATCGTCCGAGCCGTTGCCTTTCTTGAACCAGCCGCTTGTTGACTTGAGTGCATTGCCTGCGACTTCTGTGCCGCCCGCTGCTGAAATAAGTTGTTCGAAGTCGGCGCTGTCGGGCAGGTGCCAGCCTTCGGGGCAAACGGTGCGGGCCATGTCCCAAGTGTAGAGCCGTCCGTACTTGGAGCAGTTGCGCTTGTCGCCATCGGGGCAGGCGCTTCCTTCGATTTCATAATTCAAGTTTTCAGCCATCCAGGTTCGCGAACCGATTTGCACAATGTCGTAGCTTTGACCGTCACGCGGATCGGTGAACGACTCGGAGCAGGCGGAAAGCAGGGCGGTCAGAAGAATCGAAATGTATAGAACAGGCTGGCGCATCAGATTTTCAGAGGTTAAGTGATTCTACCCAATCGATGTCGGGAGTGGCATGGAGTGTCTGCAATCCGCAAGATGAGGCGGTTGCGATGTTTTCGGCATTGTCGTCAATGAAAATCGTTTCACTCGGGTTCGCGTTCAGTGTGCGAATCGCCGTCCTGAAAATTTCTGGGTCGGGCTTTTGCAAATGGAGCTCCTGACTCAAGAAAATATGGCCGAAGAAATCAGCCTGATTGTTGCCGTTTGCGTTGAACCATTTTCGGCAACAGCATTCCCAGTGCAGATCGTTAGTGTTACTCAGGAGCGAAACAGTGACATCTTCTCTTTGGCGTAGGCGGCGGAGCGCATCCAGCTTGCGTTCGGCAATATCGAGGCAGATGGAATTCCACGCCTGTTCTATATCGCGTGGAGTTGTCGTCGAAAAACATTTGTCTGCAATCTGCTGACAGAATTCCTGCGTGTTCAATAGGCCGAGCTGGTAATCTTCCATCCACTTGTAAACGGAACCGCCCTTTTCGAGTTCCGCAGCGGGGAGCCCCAGGGCCATGAATTGTTCGTACGCATTCTGCATCCGGATATCGAGAACAACCCCGCCCAAGTCGAAGATGTAATTTTTGAGCATATGCGAAAAATAGAAAAACACATCATCTACTTCACGCACCGAACAGATAGTGCGGCGCGTTTTGTGAACTCGCCCCATTCGCTTGTTCTGAAGTCATCGTTTTGTAGTCCGTGCAAAAAGAAATAGAGGGCGTGCTCGGAGGAATTTCGGTAGTCCGTTAGTTCTGTCGATGTCCAGAAGAAGGCTTCTTCGCCGACACCGCAATAAATGTCGTCATCGTATCCTGTATGGTAATTGCAGTCCGATTTTCTCATCTCTTTTTCGGCCCTCGCTCCGGCGGCAAGCCCCGCAAAGCCGAACCTGTCGATATACTTGATGTCGTATTTTTCATTCGGATTCCAGCTGTATTTAGCCCTCATGCTTGCGCTTGCACCTTCGTTACCATTGTGCGAGTCGGCGTAGTCAATCATTTCCTTCCATTCTTTTTCACTGGGGATGTGCCAGCCGCTGGGGCATATTCCCCTGTGCTTGCTCTTGATTTTTTCGGCATAGACAGCATTTAGTTTGTTATAAACGGTATCGAGCTGCATGGCGACTGTCCACGGATAAAGCCTACCGTAAATGGCACAGGAATCGGGTTCGCCGTTGTAGCAGTAGCTTGAATCTGCGGCGTAGTTCAGGTTTTCCGCAAGCCACCAGCGATCGCCGATTTTTACGGTTCTGTATGTTTTTCCGTCACGGACATCTACGATAGAATCGTATTCGATGCTTGCAGGGTCAAATATATCTTCGGATTCTTCTTCGGTGCCGGTGCTTGGCCGGTAATAGTCGTTATTGTCGCAACCGCACAAGGCCGCAAGGGCAAAAGCTACGGCAAATACAGCGGGGAATGCGGAAACGACCTTATTTGCGACATATCTCATAGTGCAAGGTCTCATGGTTCCCCCTCGTAATATAGCGAATCGCCGCGCTGGTTTACGACAATGACCGCGCTGCCCACATCCTTTATCCTGTAGGCCGGCAATTGCGATTTCAGCATACCGCCACGTATCGCGTAAAAGTTCTCCGCAATCTTGAGGTAGTGCGCCACAAAGGAGATATCCCTGTGCAAGTCAAAAGTACAGTTTTCAAGTTCCAGGGTATCCAGGTCCCGTTTTTCACCGTTCACAATGGCAAGGGCGCAGTCGTTTGAAAACTGGTCGAGCCGCAACGCGCTTACGCAGTAAAATTTTCCGTCGATAGAATCCATGGCAAGGCAGCTTTCGGTCCAGCGGGGGAGTCCCTTAAAAGACAATTCCTCCGGCAAAAGGTCTTCGGGCGCCGAGCTTTCATCACCGACTTTCTGGGAGCGTAAATCGGCAGAATAGTAGTAGGTCGAGAGAGTGTTGCTGAAAGATTCTCCATCTTCGTAAGCCATAAAATGGTTGCAGTGGATGGTTCCTTGTTCCCAATGCTGGACCTCGACAACCATGGTCGTGTCGTCTATCAGGCCCCTGTAGCGCCACGTGTAGCCCTTGTCGGTCACCTCGTAGGTGTCGATACCGCAGCCGACTAGCACTACACAAAATATTGCGCCTATCATCGTAAGAATGTACCGCCAAAATCTCATCGGTTCCTCCTAGTCCCTTACGCACATCGCCTGGCCCATGGGCATAAGGTCCTTGGGGCATTCGATTACAGCCTTGATGTTGGTGTGCAGTATCATGCTCGAAATCTCGTAGGTAAAGCAGTATTGCGTACTGTCGTCCTTTGAGGTACTCGACCAGAGCAGTATCAAGTTTCTTTTGAAGGAGCCATCCGAATCCAACTCGTCCATTCCCTGAATGACATTTGAAATGCGGTTCATCTCGTCGCTATCGATGGTACGTTTCCATTCGTTGACACCCGACTTTTTCCACTCGGTAGTATCGGGAATGTGGAATCCCGCAGGGCAAAAAGTTTCCGCCTCATCCCAGGTCGTAAACGTATTTTCGCCATGATAGACAAACTTGATGGAACCATTTACGCCCGCCCAGCGGCTCCACCTTTGATAGAAGCCGTCGAACGATTCGCTTCTTGTCTCAAAATCGGACAGATAGACACTCTTGTTCCCGTAGGGGGCGCGGACATACATCTTGCCGTTGATCATTCTCGCATCGTATTCAACGTCTCCGATGGTCGCCTTTTCAAGCCGCAAGCGAACGTAGTCTTTCCATTGCTTATCGTTCCAGAAAAATCTGTCGAACACATAGTGGCTGCCACTAACGTCGCACTGGTAAACCCCTTCTTTTTCGAATGTCCCGTTTGCAAAATTCTTCTGTTCCAGCGAATCCATGTCGCTAATCTTGATGCGTGCCCACTGATAGGTTTCACCGTCGACGCTCTTGACGCAACCGAAAAGCCCGCCCGCCTTTTTGTCCCATTCAAGGGTGGTACCCGCTTGTCCCGCGGCACAGTAGTCGCCACGATTCCTGTTACGGTCATAGATGGCTATCTGATCCTTGGTGGCAGTAGACCAATGGCTACTGATATGCTGCCCATACGGATTGTAACCGGCCACGCACACAAAATACTCATCACCGTATTTCCGAACTTCGGCCTTGTTGTCGGTGCTACAGGAATCGCCTGCCAACACCGGCGCGATAACATTTTCTTTAGAGACGTAAAGCCATCTACTGTCGCGGCAAAGGTAATACTCACCGTCGTAAACGACATAGGTAGAATCATTCGTTTCGCCGCATCCATCTTCGTGAATGACTGGAGGAATGGCACTTTCATTAGGGAGTACTTCCCACTCGCCATTCTTGAAAATGTAGTAGGTACCGTCGTACTTCACCACATGTCCGTCCTTGCGCGTGTCATGATTCAATACGGGCGGAATCTGCTTGTCGGCAGGAATCCTTTCCCATCTCCAACGCCATCCGTCACGGAAAACGCACCAGTGATAAGCGATGCCGTCGTGCAGCACCTCGTACTGGTTTTCTTCGCTACAGACAATGTTGTAGTAGTCAAAGTAACTGATGGGATTCCAGTTGTTGTTTTTATCGCAGCGGTAATAGCTCGATGGCGGAAGCATGATGGTGTCACCCGCGCTGCAGGAATCGTCGGTCACATAGCCGAGCGGCGTGATGCTTTCCCACTTGCCGTTATGGCAACGGAAATACTCCTCATTGAAAGCGGCTTTTTCATTTTCGCGATTCACGGTGCAGTCACCGTATTTGTTGTAGAAATACGCTTCGAATTCGGCCTTCTCCCTGTCGAAACCAGAAATGGTGTCAGTCCATCTAATTGAAAAACCGTAACCGTCACAAATGAATACGTGATCGTGATAGGCGCGATACTTGCCCTTATTGCCGTAATCGCATGGGCCGAACAGATACTCGATGGCGGCCTTGGGGCTCGCAACAACCCAGGACATTGCGGCATCTGAACAGGCGTAAACCGTGTCGTTATGTTGGATATTGTCGGTAACGCCATGGTAGCAGGGGATATATTTCAAATCGAGCGAGTCAAGGGGTTTCCAGAAGAACACGGAATCCTTGCGCATCTCACATACAAACAAATTCTGGCTGAATGTACTTTTTTTGTTGCTGACCTCGGCGGTTTTCCCGATGCTGTCGCACTCTGAAAGGCCATAAGCCTGTTCCCATAAAGTCGAATAAAACAAGAGGCTTGTAGTGTCTGTCTTAGCAAAATCCAAATTGCGTTTATCCGTGCGCACGATGAGTCCGTCGGCAATCTTGAGCGTATCGAAAATGTCGCTCCTGAATGTAGCGTTTTCGGAGTCGCCGTTTCCAATAGCCTGCGACATCTTCTTAAATGTCGCGACAAACGCCGAATCGGAATTATCGGAACCTGCGAGCAGATAAGGCATCAGGCGCAATGCCTCGAACTTGATGCTATCGGATTCAAAATCGACACCCTCTTGCCACTCCATGCCGAACATCCTGAAAATCTCTCGCGAGGCCTTTTTCTTCGCGTTACCCAGGTAAAAACCGTCCTCCTGAACCAGGTACCTGACGCGGTTACTTTCCAGCGCACCGAACAGGTTGACGGCGGGAGCGGGGTAGCGGCCAAAGTCAACATATTCCTCGAAAGAGAGTTCCTTTGCATCGGGCGAATCCCCACGCGTACAGGTGAAGGTAAGCTTTGCGAAGGTGGTGGGGTAGTCACTGGAATCGGAGGTGAAGGTGTAGCCGAGAGAATCGTTCACGCCGATGGTCGCCTCTATGACATCGACTTCTTCGAGGTTTGCCGTGAGCGCGGTAATGGTGAGCGATTTCGGGATGAGCGGCGCCTCTAGCGAAAATTTTCCCGACAGGGCGGCCAAAACGCCCGATGAATCGTAGAGAACGCTTCCCCTGCTGGAATCATGATCCTCGTAATCGGAATAATCGTAGGTATGGTCGCAGCAGCCCGCAGCGAACAGAGTGGCCAAAATAAAAGGCACCGCAAACCATTTACGACTAAAATGCACCATCCTAACCCTTTTTTGTGACTCCGTTAATCTTTGCAGAATAAGATAATTTATTTACCCTGTTCAAACAACATAAAAATGGAAATAGATGATGAAGCGCCTATTTTGGAAGATAATCTGAAATTTTTACGGAATCTAATTTATTATGTTTTTGCCGTAATGACTCAATAAGAAGGAGTTTCTATGGAAAACGAAGAAAATCAATGGGATGTCGAACTGAACCGCATTCGCTCCATGAACAACAGGGAAATCCAGGAATTTGCCTGGAACGCGATGAGCGGCCGCTGGCTTTACGGGGCTCTGACCTTGATATTATTCCTGGCAGTCATTATGGGGCTTTCTAGTCCGCAATTCCTTATGGAAGAAGACTCCGTGCTTTACAATGCCTGGGAAGTCATCTGCACGCCATTTACATGGGTTTTGTGGATTGGCCTTGTCGCCTGCTATTTGGATTTGGCGCTGAAAGCCAAGCCTTCTTACGCACGGCTTTTTTTAGGGTACCGCGGCATAGAATATTTCCTGAAGATCGTGATTACAGAAGTTCTTCAATACATCATGCTCGTGCTATGGTTCCTGCTCTTGATTGTTCCGGGCATCATGAAATCGTATTCCTATACGATGACGGAACTGATTCTCGTCGAACATCCCGAATACACTCCGCTGCAGGCCATTACCGCTAGCAAGGAAATGATGTACGGTCACCGTTGGGAGTTTTTCTGCCTGCAGGCCCGTTTCTGGGCATGGTGGCTGCTGTGTTCCTTTACGTTCGGCATTGCGGCCCTGTGGGTGTATCCGTACTACATGACCGCCAAAAGCAAGTTCTACCTGAAGCTTAAGGAACGTGCGGAAGCAGGCGCCTAAAAGCGCCAAAGGGCGTCTAAGGGCGCCTAGGGATTCCTAGATTTTTTGGGGAGTATATTCATCTTGCAATCCATATTTCGCACAGTATTCTCCGCGCTGTTATGGGGAGTTATCGGCGCAAACGCCGCAGGAATCGCGGGCGTGTTCGATGCGGGCTGGACAACTGCCTACCAGTCGCAAGATTCCATTACGCACATGCACCAGAGACTGCACGCACTCGGCATGGACCATGTCGTGTTGCAGTATGCCGCAGTCGAGGCGACACACTTGTATTATCCTTCGCAGCTGGATTTCTTGCAGGAAACGCAGTACAGGAATAACCAGCTTTTCCCCAAAAGCATCGAAGCCGCGAAGGAGACCGGCACCAGACTCTGGCTCGGGCTTTATTACAATGGCGAAAACTGGTACACTCCGCCGACCGCCGAGCAGCTCGACACCCTGTCCGCTCGAACCCTGAAAGTTTTGGACGAAATCCATTCGCTTTACGGGAACGAAACCGTTGTCGAGGGCGTCTACATTCCGCAAGAAATCGCGCGTTACTACTGGGATAATCTGCGCAGTGACGCGACTCCGGAAATGCTCACGGAACATTTTTTGAAACCGCTCACGGACGCCGCACAGGCGAAGGGCTGGAAGGTGATGGCGGCACCCTTCTACAACCAGAACCTGGAAACTCCCGAAAAGCTGCAAACGTTTTTCGAGAAGCTCTTTGCCGCAGGATTCAAGCCCGACATCATCGCCGTGCAGGATGGCGTAGGAGCAAGCGACGCAGGCAAGCATCACGCCGAAACCGCGACCGTGGGCGGCTACGAACGCGCTGTGGCGCAGGCCTGCAAAAAGTACGGCATCGATTTCTGGGTAGACATGGAACTTTTCCGCACCGATGATTCGCACGCACTTGCCGACAGCGCAAGAATCTCGGCGCAGCTCGACACCGCTTACGCTGCAGGGGCAAAGAAAGTCATCGGTTACGATCTTGCCGTCCTCGGGAACGCAGGGCTAGACTCCCTCGAAAAGTGGAAACTGGAATCGAGCGTGGAACCGCAAACGCAGTCCATCGGCTTACGTGCCATCGAAAAAATCCATAACCCTAAAGCACGTCATGAAAGCAGTCCGCACAAACGCGTACTGTTCACAAAAGAAAATTCGCTGTACTACAAGGCAAACGGCGCAAGGGTCAAATAATTCCTAGTGCAAATTGTTAGTGTCGCTCAAGAGCGAAACGGAAATAGAAAAACGGCCCGGATTTTATTCCGGGTCGTTTTTCAATATTGATTAAGATCCCCGCCGGAGCCTGTCCTCACGAAGGTGAGGGCGGGAATGACGTAGAACGTGCATTCGCGCGGGGATGACAATCGCGGATTACTTCACGAACGCACCGTAGATGGCCTTGATGGCCTTCTCGGTATCGGCTTCGTCAACACCGGTGATGATGTTGATCTGCGAAGAACCCTGGTCGATGATGCGGACGTTGACCTTGTTCTCGGCGAGAGCGGTGAAGAGCTTTGCAGCCACACCGATCTTGTTCGTCATGCCATGACCGACAGTCGCAATCAGCGAGATGCCCGGGAACACCTTGATACGGTCGGGGCGCATCTGCTGCGTGATGTCTTCGAGAACCACGTCCTGCACGGCATCAAGAGCCTTGCTATCCACCACGATGCTCATGGAGTCGATGGCGCTCGGGCACAGTTCGTAGGAGAGGCCTTCGCTTTCGAGCACGGCGAGCACGCGGCGACCGAAACCGACTTCCTTGTTCATCATGGACTTTTCGATGTAGATCATCGAGAAGCCCTTGCGGCCTGCAACGCCCGTAATCGGGAGCTTCGCTTCTTCCGGAGTGGGGCCGATGATGGTACCCGGATCCTGCGGACGGTTCGTGTTGCGGATGTTGATAGGAATCTTCTTGGCGCGGCACGGAGCGATAGATTCGTCGTGGAGCACAGAAGCGCCGGAGTAGGCGAGTTCGCGGATTTCGCGGTAGCTCACGTATTCGATCGGCAGCGGATTTTCGACGATGCGCGGGTCAGCCATGAGCATGCCCGAAACGTCGGTCCAGTTTTCGTACTTGGCGGCATCGATGCCGTTGGCAAGGATAGCGCCCGTGATGTCGGAACCGCCACGGCTGAAGGTCTTGACTTCGCCACGGAGGTTGCTACCATAGAAGCCCGGCAGCACGTAAAGCTGGTTTTCGTCAGACAAGGTCTTCGCGATGTCTTCGTAGGTCTTCGGCGTAATGCGGTACTTGTCGTCGAAGGTGATCAGCGGGAAGGTGTCGACGAAGTTTGCACCCAGGTACTTGGCCATGAGGCGTGCGCACAGGAATTCGCCACGGCTTACCAAGAAGTCGGTGCTGACGGATTCGGGGTGATTCTTGAGCTTGTCTTCGAGGCTGTCCAAGTCTTCGGTGAGCTTGTCACCGAGGCCGAGATCGTTGCAGATTTCGTCGTAGCGCTGACGGATCAGGTTCCACGGGGTCGAAAAGTCGAGGCCCTTGGAGGCGAGGTCGTAGGTGCTGTAGAG
The DNA here is from genome assembly GCF_947166265.1 of uncultured Fibrobacter sp. Taxonomy (NCBI): domain Bacteria; kingdom Pseudomonadati; phylum Fibrobacterota; class Fibrobacteria; order Fibrobacterales; family Fibrobacteraceae; genus Fibrobacter; species uncultured Fibrobacter sp. Next base: position 61,145 of record NZ_CAMVDO010000019.1, read on the forward strand.
GAGGTCGGTAAGCTTGGTTTCCTTAGGATTGCGCTTGCCGGGGGCGGAAACGACGATGACCTTGCGGTTCTTGTCGGATTCAACGATGGCCTTGATCTTCTTGAACTGGCCTGCATCGGCGACAGAGCTGCCGCCGAACTTACATACGATTCTTTGACTCATTTTTTCCTTTCGGGCCACCAAACCTCTCGGCTTCGAGCGCAACCGCTTTCCTCGCGATTGTCGTGCCCAAGCCTACCCATCTGG